>NZ_JBQCGS010000050.1:0-7864 GCF_051955415.1 Flexivirga sp. | reverse complement strand
CCCGCCCGTCCCCTGGGCCGGCCGTCCCGCCCCCCCCCAGCTGTCGCCGGGGCGCCCCCGCGCGGCCGGCGGCGCGGGCCCCCCACCTCTTTGCCGTGCCGGACGACCTACGGCGACTGCCGGGCGGCCAGGGTGGCAGCGTCCTGGCCGGTGACCTGGTGCTCAGCCCGGGGCGCGACCACCCGACCGCCGACGAGCTCAGCCCCCGCCTGGCCCGGCTGGCAGTGGACCTGGACACCCGCGCTCGCCGCAGCGTCCGCGTCGCCATGCCGATCCCGGCCCGTGACGGCAACTGGGTGGTCGAGGGGTGGTCCGCCAGCCGCTACGAGCCGGGCAGCACGAGCTGCACCGACCCGGCGGTGGTGCGTGCCACCGCCGCACTGCTGCACGCCGAGCTGGCCCGGGCGATCGGGCGGTGGCCCCTCGCCGCACAGCCACCGCGCAGCCGCTGGGATCGTGCCGAACGCATCGCCTTCGCGCACGGAGCGGCCCAGCTGGACGAATACTCCTGTGCTCAGGCGCAGTTGGCGCGCGAGTTGCTGATGCTGCGGACCGACGACGACCTCGGTCCGCAGCAGCTGGTGCACGGTGACCTGGCCGGCAACGTGCTGGTGGATGCTGCCCATGTCCCCGTCGTCATCGACTTCGCCCCCTACTGGCGCCCGGTCCGCTGGAGCGACGCAGTGGCCGTGCTCGACCTGGTGATGTGGTGCGGCGCGGATCCGGCACTGATGCAGGACTGGACGCGAGGTGCGCCCCGACAGGCGATGCTGCGCGCCGCGATCTTCCGGGTGCTGTCCGATCTCCGGCCGGACGCCCAGCACCTCGAGCGCTACCGCGCCGTGCTGGCGCCGCTGCGCTGAGCAGCGTCAGGGCAGCGCGCGGCGCACCTGCGTCAGGCCCTGCAGCGCCAGCGACTCCAGGCCCGTGCGGCACGCGTCATACACCGTCACGGTCAGCTGCTCGGCCAGCACGGCGTCCCCCAGGTCCGGTATGTCGAGCGGCTCCAGCGCCTGCTCGCGCCGGGTTCGGTCGGCCAGCTGTTGCGCGAGATCGCGCAGCAGCGAAGCGTTTTCGCGGGTCTGTTGCGCCGTTAGTTGCTGCCAGCGTCGGGTCACCCGCCGCAGTTCGGTCGTGACGTCGTCCACCACCACAGCGTATGGCGCTCGGGCACGGCGCGATTCGGGCGTGAGCGCCGACGCGTTTAGGGTGGGTTGGTTCGTGTGTTCCATCGAGGAGGTTCTATTCCATGTCCGCTGAGAGCTCTGCGGGCCGGTCGGTCGTGCGGGAGCTGACTGTCCGCGGCATCGTCATCGGCGGTCTGATCACCCTGGTGTTCACGGCGGCCAACGTCTATCTGGGCCTGAAGGTCGGCCTGACGTTCGCCACCTCCATCCCGGCGGCGGTCATCTCGATGGCCGTGCTGCGCTACTTCGCCGACCACTCGGTGGTCGAGAACAACATCGTGCAGACGATCGCCTCCGCGGCGGGCACGCTGTCGGCGATCATCTTCGTGCTGCCCGGCCTGGTGATCGTGGGCTGGTGGAACGGCTTCCCCTACTGGACGACCATGGCCGTCTGCCTGGTCGGCGGCATTCTCGGAGTGGCCTACTCCATCCCGTTGCGTCGCGCCCTGGTCACCGGATCCGACCTGCCCTATCCCGAAGGCGTCGCAGGCGCCGAGGTGCTCAAAGTCGGCGACACCCGGGAGGGTGCGGACGAGAACAAGCGCGGTCTGCGCGTCATCATCGTGGGTTCGCTTGCCGCGGCGGCGTTTTCGCTGCTGGCGGCGCTCAAGGTCGTCGCCGGATCGCTGCAGAAGGTGTTTCATGTCGGCAGCGGCGGCACGATGATCGGCTCCAGCCTCTCGCTCGCGCTCATCGGTGTCGGGCACCTCGTCGGTCTCGGCGTCGGCATCGCGATGATCGTCGGCCTGCTCATCTCGTTCGGGGTGTTGCTGCCGATCAAGTCCTCCGGTCACCTGCCCGCTCACGGTGACATCACTGACGCGGTCAGTGGTGTGTTCGCCACCGACGTGCGCTTCATCGGCGCCGGTGCGATCGCGGTTGCCGCAGTCTGGACGCTGCTGAAGATCATCGGCCCCATCATCGGCGGCATCAAGGACGCGATCGTCTCCAACCGTGCGCGGCAGGGCGGTGAGGAGCTGGACGTCACCGAGCGCGACATGCCGATCACCATCGTCGCCGGCATCGTGCTGCTGTCGTTGATCCCGATCGCGTTGCTGTTGTGGGGTTTTGCGCACGACACCAACCTCAGGGGCAGCCTGGTGGGCCTCATCGTGCTCAGCCTGATCTTCGTGCTGCTGATCGGCCTGGTCGTCGCAGCGGTCTGCGGTTACATGGCAGGTCTGATCGGTTCGTCCAACAGCCCGATCTCCGGCGTCGGCATCCTCGTGGTGCTGGCAGCCGCTCTGCTCATCAAGGCGATGTTCGGCGGCGGCAGCGGTGCACATGCCGAGGCGCTGGTGGCCTTCACCCTCTTCACCGCTGCGATCGTGTTCGGTGTCGCGACGATCTCCAACGACAACCTCCAGGACCTCAAGACCGGTCAACTGGTCGGGTCCACGCCGTGGAAACAGCAGGTGGCGCTGGTGATCGGCGTCGTGTTCGGCTCACTGGTCATACCGCCGATCATGGATCTGATGAACAACAGCTTCGGCTTCCTGGGCGCCCCGGGCGCCGGCAAGGACGCGCTCGCGGCTCCGCAGGCGTCGCTCATCTCGTCGCTGGCCAAGGGTGTCTTCGGCGGCTCCCTCGACTGGGGCCTGATCGGCCTGGGTGCGGCCATCGGCGTCGTCGTGATCGTCATCGACGAGGTGCTGGGCAAGACCACCGGTCGGCTGCGGCTGCCGCCGCTGGCCGTCGGCATGGGCATGTACCTGCCGATCTCGCTGACGCTGATGATCCCGCTGGGTGCCGTGATCGGGACGTTCTACGACCGGTGGGCCGACCGCAACACGGCGAACCCGGTGCGGGTCAAGCGGCTCGGCGTGTTGGTGGCGACCGGCTTCATCGTCGGGGAGAGCCTGTTCGGGGTGCTGCTCGCGGCGATCGTCGCGGCCACCGGCAAGGATTCGCCGCTCGCCGTGGTCGGCGACGGTTTCCTGCACTGGTCGGAGGGCCTGGGTGCGGTCCTCTTCGTCGTGTTGATCGCCGGTGTCTACCAGTGGACCCGCAAGGTGGCCACCGCGGGCGACGAGGTCGCCGAGGCCACGAGCTGACCCCACCGGCCACCACGCATTCGGCCCCGGACCGCACGCGCGGTCCGGGGCCGAATCACGTTCCGGCGTCGAGGTTCAGGACAGCCGCTCGTAGATAATCGCCATACCCTGACCGCCACCGACACACATGGTCTCCAGACCGAAGGTGCCGTCCCTTTCCTGTAGGCCGTTGAGCAGCGTAGTGGTGATCCGCGCGCCGGTCGAGCCGAACGGGTGGCCCAGCGCGATGGCGCCGCCGTGCACGTTGAGCTTGTCGAAGTCCATGCCGAGGTCGTCGGCGGAGGGCAGCACCTGCGCGGCGAACGCCTCGTTGATCTCGTAGAGGTCCAGGTCGTCGATCGTCATACCGGCCCGCTGCAGCGCCTGACGGGACGCCTCGACCGGCCCGAGGCCCATGATCTCCGGCGACAGCGCGGAGACGCCGGTGGACACCACCCGGGCGAGCGGGGTGAGGCCGAGCTCGGCGGCCTTGGTGTCGCTCATCACCACCACCGCGGCCGCGCCGTCGTTGAGCGGGCAGCAGTTGCCGGCGGTGACGGTGCCGTTCTCCCGGAACACCGGCTGCAGCGTGGAGACCTTCTCCAGGGTGACGCCGGCACGCGGGCCGTCGTCGGTGCTGACGACCGTGCCGTCCGGCAGGGTGACCGGCGCGATCTCCCGGGCGAAGAATCCGTCCGCGATGGCCTTCTCGGCGCGGTTCTGGCTGCTGACGCCCCACTCGTCCTGGCGTGCCCGGCTCACTCCGCGCAGCGTCGCGACATTCTCGGCCGTCTGGCCCATCGCGATGTAGATGTCGGGCAGCTCGCCGTCCTCGCGCGGGTCGGACCAGGGAGTGTTGTCCTTGGCGATCTGCTCGGTCCGGGTCTTGGCCTCCTCGAACTTCGGGTTCTGCCAGGCGACGTTGCTGCCGCCGGCGCCGGAGAAGTCGGCGTAGCGGGACACACACTCGACACCGGCGGAGATGAAGACGTCGCCTTCACCGGCCTTGATGGCGTGCGCCGCCATCCGGGTGGTCTGCACCGAGGAGGAGCAGAAGCGGTTGACGGTTGCGCCCGGCAGGTGGTCCCAGCCGCCGAGCACCGACACGACGCGCGCCATGTTGCTCCCGTGTTCGGCCCACGGTTCGGCACAGCCGAGGTAGAGGTCCTCCACGAGCTTCGGGTCGAGACCGGGCACCCGCTCCAGGGCCGCCCGGATCACCTGCACGCTGAGGTCGTCGGGGCGAATGTCCTTCAGGGATCCCTTGAACGCACGGCCGATCGGGGTGCGCGCAGTGGAGACGATGACAGCTTCGGGCATGGGGTCCTCCGTCGATGCAGGAGCGGGTCTTCGGAACGTGCTGTGGCCGATCGCGGGATGTTACTCGCGGGTATGCCGCCTTCGAGTGTATGGCGTCCGCGCCGACGGCCCGCCGGCACCTCGTGGCGGTGTGCGTCAGTCCCGCAACAGGGCGGCAACCTCGGCGATCTCGTCGGGGTCTCCCGGTTGGGGGATCCACGGCAGTTGCAGCGGGTCGTCCTCGTAACGCGGTATGACGTGCAGGTGGAAGTGGAAGACGGTCTGCCACGCCTCGGAGCCGCAGCAGTTGAGCAGGTTGATGCCGTCCGCGCCGAGCCGATCCATCGCGCGCCGTGCGACGGACTGGCCGGCCAGGGCGACCGCGGCGAGCTGGTCCGGAGCGATCTCGAGCAGGTCCTTGGCGTGCTGTTTCGGGACCACGAGCGCGTGGCCGCGGGTGCCGGGATTGAGGTCCATGAAGGCAACGGTGTGCTCGTCCTCATGGATCTTGTCGGCGGGCAACGCACCCGCCACGATCTTGCAGAAGATGCAGTCAGCCTCAGTCGTCATACCGCCGACTGTAAACCTCTGCCGGCGGCCGCGAGCGGGGTCAGTCCGAGCCGATCGGGTGGTGCGCCGCGGGGGAGTCGGGCGGCGTGTCGTCCGCGGCGTCGTCCGACCGGTGCGCTGGCGCATCACCGGGCGGAGCGGTCGGGATGTCGGCGGCTGCCGTGCCGGCGGTCTCGGGATCCGGCAGCGGGTGGCGGTGACGACGCAGCAGCACCGCCCAGGGGCCGCGGGCGTTGCGCGCCATACCCTTGACCTCGGTGCCGGTGACCTCGGTGCCGGGGTCGCGGGCGGCCCGCCGAGCCGCGGAGGCGACCGGGCGGACGGCCTCGCCGCGCAACCGGTCCGGTTTGCGTCCGGTGTCCGGGGAGACCTCGCCGAGCGCGTCGAGCACGCTCGGCAACAATGCGGAGGCCGCACGGGCGTAGCCGGCGGATGAGGGGTGGAAACGGTCCTTGGAGAACATCACCGTCGGGCTGTCGGAGAATTCGTGCCCCAGCAGGTCGCCCAGCGAGACGGTGCGCCCGCCCATTTCGACGACGGTGCGGGTCTGCGCTGCCGCGAGGTGGCGCGACCACCGACGAGCGAGCTGGCGCAGCGGCTGGGGCACCGGCTTGATGACGCCCAGGTCGGGACAGGTCCCGACCACGACCGGGCTACCGGCATCGCGCAGCCGGCGGACGGCCTCGGCCAGGTGCTCGACGGCGTCGGTCTGCGACAGCCGGCTGGTGACGTCATTGGCGCCGACCATGATCAACGCCACGTCCGGGTGGGACACGGACTCGAGCGCCGCGTCCAGCTGGCCGCCCAGATCCGGTGAGGTCGCGCCGACGACTGCGACGTTGGTGAGCCGGACCGGCCGCCCGGCGAACGCGGCCACGGCGGCGGCGATGATCGCCCCGACGGTCTGGCTCGCATTGTCCGCGCCCATGCCCTTGGCGGTCGAGTCTCCCAGCACCAGCAGGTCGATCGGCTCGCCGGGAGCGGCCCCGTAGGTGCCGTTGTCGTCCGGTGCACCGTCGAACGGCTGACCGACGACCCGTCGGGCGATCGCGGCCTCGCCCTTGAGCACACCCCATCCGCCGAGGACCCCAGCCGCGCCCACCCCGGCGATCTCGGCCGTGTACATGGCGACCTTGCGCGCCACCGATGCCCGGCTCATCGCTGCCTCACCCGCCCTTGCTGCCGCTCGTATGTCGTCATCGTCCGTGGGTGCCCATGCTCTCATTTCGCCGCGACGGGTCCGCCGGGTGTGTGTGGCATGAGGCCCCACGATCATCCGACATCTGAGACGATCGGTGCATGAAGTTCGCTGAGCACATCGCCGATCTGGTGGGTGGTACCCCGCTGGTCCGTCTGTCGAAGGTCACCGAGGGCATCGCGTGCACCGTTCTGGCCAAGGTCGAATACGTCAACCCCGGAGGGTCGGTCAAGGACCGCATCGCCTTGCGGATGATCGAGGCGGCCGAGGCGTCCGGAGCGTTGCAGCCGGGCGGCACCATCGTCGAGCCGACCTCGGGCAACACCGGTGTCGGGCTGGCCCTCGTGGGCCAGCGCAAGGGTTACCGGTGCATCTTCGTCTGCCCGGACAAGGTCAGCGAGGACAAGCGCAACGTGCTCAAGGCGTATGGCGCCCAGGTGGTCGTGACACCGACGTCGGTGCCGCCGGAGCATCCGGACTCCTACTACAGCGTCTCGGACCGCATCGCCGCGGAGACGCCCGGCGGGTGGAAGCCCGACCAGTACTCCAACCCCGAGGGCCCCAACTCCCACTACCACTCGACCGGTCCGGAGATCTGGGCCGACACCGACGGTGAATTGACCTCCTTCGTCGCCGGCATCGGCACCGGAGGCACCATCACCGGCACCGGCCGCTTCCTGCGCGAGGTCTCCGCGGACCGACCCGGCGGTCGGGTGCGGATCTTCGGCGCCGACCCGGAGGGCTCGGTCTACTCGGGCGGCAGCGGCCGTCCCTACCTGGTCGAGGGCGTCGGCGAGGACATGTGGCCCCGGGCCTACGACCCGTCGGTCGTCGACGACGTCATCGCGGTCAGCGACGCCGACTCCTTCGCGATGACGCGGAGGCTGGCCCGCGAAGAGGGCCTGCTCGTGGGCGGCTCCTGCGGTATGGCGGTCGTGGCCGCGCTGCGACACGCAGCGACGCTGCCTGCCGAGGCGACCGTTGTGGTGCTGTTGCCGGACTCCGGCCGGGGCTACCTGTCGAAGATCTTCGACGACACCTGGATGGGCAGCTACGGGTTCCTCCCGGAGCAGGCGGAGGAGCAGACCGTAGGCAGCGTGCTGTCCGCCAAGGCAGGCTCGATGCCGGCGTTGGTGCACACCCATCCCAACGAGACCATCCGGGATGCGATCCAGATCCTGCGTGAGTACGACGTCTCGCAGATGCCCGTCGTGAAGGCAGAGCCACCGGTGATGGCCGGCGAGGTCGCCGGTTCGGTGAGCGAGCGCGAGCTGCTCGACGCGCTCTACACGGGGGCAGCACACCTGGCCGACCCGGTGGAGCGTCACATGGAGGCGCCGTTGCCGATGATCGGCGCCGGCGAGCGCGTCTCGGGAGCACGCGACCTGCTGAACAAACACGACGCGGTGATGGTGGTGCAGGACGGCAAGCCGGTCGGTGTCCTGACCCGCGCCGATCTGCTGAGCCTGCTGGTCGACTGAGCCGAGCTGTCTGCTTCGACTCCTCGCAAGTCAGTCGGTGTCCGCCACGAGCGTCGCTCGTGGCCGACACCGACGGTTTTGGTCGTCGTCTCGCGG
>NZ_JBQCGS010000049.1:0-9248 GCF_051955415.1 Flexivirga sp. | reverse complement strand
AAGACACCCGATGCCCTTCCTAACTGTGGTGAGAGAGATGGTCGCCGGACCCGACGGTGGCCACGTGACGGATGGTCACCGTCGGATCCGGACTGCCGGGCCGCAGGCTCAGGCCTTGCAGCTGGGGGACTTCGGCGGGTTCAGCTCGGTGTTGTACTTGTAGTCCGAGCCGAGATTGTTCTCCACAGCCTTCTTCCAGTTGCCGTTGTCGAGGGTCTTCTTGATGGCGGCGGCGACCTTGTCGCAGTCGGCCGAGCCCTTCTTCAGACCGATGCCGTAGTTCTCCTCGCTGAAGGTGCCGCCGGCCAGCTTCACCTTGTCCTTGTACTGCGGCTGGTTGGCGTAGCCGGCCAGGATCGCGTCGTCTGTGGTCATCGCGTCGATCGAGCCGGACGCGAGCGCCTCGGCGCATGCCGAGTAGGTGTCGTACTTCTGCGGCACCAGCTTCGGCGCCTTCTCCTTCAGGTTGTCGACCGAGGTGGAGCCGGTGACCGAGCACACCTTCTTGCCGGCCAGGTCGTTGACCCCGCTGATCTTGGAGTCCTTGCCGACCAGCAGCGATTGTCCGGCGACGAAGTACGGGCCGGCGAAGCCGACCTCCTTCAGGCGCTTGTCGGTGATCGAGTAGGTCGCGACGATCATCTTGACCGTGCCCGCCTGCAGCATCTTCTCGCGCTGCGGCGACGGCGACTGCACGAAATCGATCTTGCTGTAACCCATCTCGGCAGCGACGCAACGGGCGATGTCGACGTCGAAACCGGTGTACTTGTCGCCGTCCTTGAGGCCGAGGCCCGGCTGGTCGTACTTGATGCCGATCTTGACCGACGGGCCGGAGTCGGGCAGCTTGCAGACGGCGTCCTTGGCTGCGCTCGAGCCGCCGGAGCTGCCCCCGCAAGCGGTGAGGCCCAGGCCGAGCGCGGCTGCTGCCGTCGCGGCGTAGATCGCGCGGAACTTCATGAGATTTCTCCTCCGGTTGGGTATGACGAATCGCAAGCGTTGGCGCGGCGATCGAGGTGACGGTTGCGGCGATCGAAGATCGCCGCGGACGGGGTGGTCATGGTGTTCGGTCGGGATGGTTGTTCGGTCGAGGGTGCTCAGTGAGTGAGGATCTTGGACAGGAAGTCCTTGGCCCGTGCGGACGTCGGGTTGGCGAAGAACTCCTCCGGAGTCTGCTGTTCCAGGATCTGCCCGTCGGCCATGAAGACGACCCGATCGGCGGCGCGGCGGGCGAAGCCCATCTCGTGGGTCACGACGATCATCGTCATACCGTCCTTGGCCAAGCCGGACATGACGTCGAGCACCTCGTTGATCATCTCCGGATCCAGCGCCGAGGTGGGCTCGTCGAAGAGCATCACCTTCGGCCGCATCGCCAGGGACCGTGCGATGGCGACGCGCTGCTGCTGCCCACCGGACAACTGGGCGGGATACTTCTCCGCCTGCGCCTCGACGCCGACCCGCTCCAGCAACTCCATCGCGCGTGTCTCCGCGTCGGCCTTGCTCATCTTGCGCACCTTGATGGGACCCAGCGTGACGTTCTGCAGGATCGTCTTGTGCGCGAAGAGGTTGAACGACTGGAAGACCATGCCTACGTCGGCGCGCAGCTTGGCCAGCTCGGTGCCCTCCTCGGGCAGCGGCTCGCCGTCGATGGTGATGGTGCCCGACTCGAAGGTCTCCAAGCGGTTGATGGTGCGGCACAGTGTCGACTTCCCCGACCCCGAGGGTCCGAGCACCACGACGACCTCGCCCTTGGCGACCTCGAGATCGATGTCTCGCAGCACGTGCAGATCGCCGAAATGCTTGTTGACCCCCGTCATCCGCACGAGTGGTTGGCCCGAGGCGACGTTGGTCTCACCCGCCGGGGGCGCCTGATCCGTCATGAGTACGAACCCTACAAGGCGGTGTCAGCGAATTTTGAGCATTTTGGGGTAGGTCGCGATTTCGTTGCCATGCCGTTGCGAAGCGACCCGCCGGGTGTCGTCGGCGTGGGGTGACCTCACCGTGCGGATCGCTCGGCGGTGATGTCAGAATGTGCCCTGCAGCACGGGGCGATAGCTCAGCCGGTTAGAGCAGCGGACTCATAATCCGTCGGTCCTGGGTTCAAGCCCCAGTCGCCCCACCGAAGAACGTGCAGGTCAGCGTCCTGCGTCGGCTCTCCGCTGGCTGGCGGACGGGCGGTCGGTGCAGCCCATCCGTGGGGCACGAGTTGGTGACCGCTGGTCGCCGCTGACCGCGGCACGTCGTTAGGCTGGGAGTATGTCGAGTCCGATGAGCGGCGGCTTCGGTCGCCAGGGTGCCTCCTTCCGCGGTGGCCTGACCCTCGAATACCCCATGTCCCTTGGCGTCTTCACGGAGTATGCCGATGCTCAACGTGCGGTCGACTATCTGTCCGACAACCAGTTCCCGGTCGAGAACTGCATGATCGTCGGCACCGAGCTCAAACAGATCGAGCGGGTCGTCGGCCGGCTCACCTGGGGCCGGGTGCTCGCAGGTGGTGCGCTGTCCGGTGCCTGGTTCGGTGCCTTCATCGGGCTGATCCTGTCGATGTTCGAGTCCGGGGTGAACGTCCTGGGCGTCGTCATCTCGACAGTGATCTTCGGTGCGATCTTCGGCGCCGTGTGGGCCGCCATCGGCTACAGCCTCACCGGCGGCAAGCGCGACTTCCAGTCGGTCACCCAGGTGGTGGCGACGAAGTACGAGGTGCTGGTCGAGCACAAGTTCGCGATGAAGGCGCACGAGCTGCTGGACAACATGCCCGGCGGCGCCGGGCAGTCCCTGACCTGACCGGTCAGAGGGTGAGTTCGTCGTCAGGGCGACCGAACTTGTCCTGCAGGAAGCGATAGCTGGCCAGGATGCCCTCGGCCCCTTGGGTGCGCGCCTCGGCCGCGATGTCGTCCAGGGCCCGGTGCATCATCGTGATCTGTTCGTCCAGCAGGGTCGCACCGGTCTTGCCCTCCTGCAGCGGGTGCGTGTCGGCGGTCTCCACCGGTAGCGCCAGGTAGCCACGCACCGCGGTGGGCGCGAAGTCCTCATGGATCTGCTCGACCTCGAAGATCAGCCGGTCGCCGGCTCCGCGGGACCGCAGCTCCTGGTGCAGCCCGTCGGCCCGGCGCAGCAGCTGGTGCAGATTGTGCCGGACCGGCTGCGGCAGCCGGGGATCGTTGAACAGCCGGTTGAGGTCCCGTTGCGTGCTGCGCCGCGACGACGCTTCCGTGGCCGCGTCGTGGCGCTCCCTGCGCCGCAGTTCACGATCGCGCCTGCGCCGGTTGCGGGCCGGCCCGCCGGTCAGCGCCCACAGCGCCACCAGGACGCCGAACGGGAAGACGACCCAGGGGAACTGGTCGTTGACCGCGCCGGCGACGGTCACCGCGGCCAGGCACGCGAAGGACGTGAGGGTCTCCCGCCATACCTTGTGGGACGGGCGGTAGAGGAACTCCACGCTGGACAGCAACAGGATCGCCATACCGACGTGGACCACCCAGTGGGCCGGTGTGAAGGCCAGCCCCGCCATGATCGCCGAGCACACCGTCGTGCGCAGCCGGGCGTCGTTGCCGCGCCGGAACGCTGCGGTCAGCAGCGCGAGGAAGGTGCCGACCGCACACAGGTGCAGGATCCAGTCCATGTTGCCCATGCCGCCCATGTCGTCTCGCGTGCCCCCTCAGGTCCGCAGTCGTGTCTCCAGGCTAACCGCCGAGCGCGGGATCGGCAGGTGTGCCGTGGACGGCGTCGGTCATCAGATCGGGCGCGGTGAGCAACCGTTCATAGGCCAGTTCTGCGGCGCCGACGAGCGGCGCCTGCCGGATCTGCCCCTGCAGCAACGTGATCGGAGCACGCCCGATGGTCACCATGCCGCGTTGCAGCCCGATCCGCACCGAGGGTTCGGCCAGCCGCAGGACGTCGGCCAGGTGGCCGCCCGCGACGATCGCCTCCGGGTTGAGCACGTGCGAGATGTTGGACAGTCCCCGACCCAGCCACTGCCCGATCGAGGCGACCACCTCGGCCGCCACCTCGTCGCCGTCCCCGGCCCGGTCGAAGAGCGGATCCAGTTCGGGGGAGGAGATGCCGGCCGCCCCGGCGGCGCGCAGGATGGCCGCCTCGCCGACATACTCCTCCAGGCAGCCGCGGTTGCCGCAGTGGCAGACCGGGCCGTTGGCCTGCACCGACATGTGACCGATCTCGCCGGCATACCCGCGGCTGCCGCGCAGCAGATCCCCGCCGATGATGACGCCGCCACCGACACCGACCCGGCCCAGCACGTAGACCAGGTCGGTGTAGCCGGCCGCGACGCCCCGCCGGTGCTCGGCCAGCGCGGCGAGGTCCGCGTCGTTGCTGATGACGACGTGATCGTCCAGGCGTTGGCGCAGCAGGTCGCCGACGGGTTCGTTGCTCCACTGCAGGTTCGGCGCGTAGACGGCGATGCCTCGCGGGTTGTCGATCATCGCCGGCAGGCTCACCCCGATGCCGACGCGTATGCCGCCGGCGGCGGCGCTCAGGTCCCGGGCGGCCGCGGCCACGCGATCGGCGACGTTGATCGCCGACCGGTCGCGACCGGCGAGGCGCCACTCCACCTGGCCGAGCACCGCACCGGACAGGCCGATCGCGGCGACGAGCACCCGGGCGACGTCGATGTCGACCGCGATGACGTGCACCGAGCGCGGCCGGGGGACCACCAGGTATGGCGGCCGCCCCGCGCCGTCCCGGCTGCGCGTCGGAGTCCGCTGGGTGACCATGCCGAGGTCGACGAGGTCACGGACCAGCGCACCGATCGTGCTGCGGTTGAGGCCGGTGCTCCGAGCCAGATCCGGTCGGGACACGGCTCCGTGCAGATGGACGTGGCGCAACACGACCGACAGGTTGTGCCGGCGGATCTGCTCGGGGCGCGCGGCGGACCGAGCGCCCGGGGGCATCAGCCGAGGCCGGCAGCGCCGGCCCGACGACGGGAGACCGCGTCGACCGTGGCGGCGAGCAGCAGCACCAACCCGGTGACGATCCACTGCCAGGCGGAGTTGTTCGCGCCGCGCAGCAGGTCCGCCATACCGTTGATGATCACCGCCACGACGGCACCACCGACCACGGCGTCGGTGATCCGGCCCTTGCCACCGAAGAGGCTGGTGCCACCCACGACGGCCGCACCGACGGCCAGCAGCAGCGTGTTGCCGCCACCCTGTGAGGCGTTGACCGCGGTCTGGGAGGCGAGCACGATGCCCGAGACGCCGGCCAGCACCGAGCAGATGACGAAGACCGAGATGCGCACCGAGTCGACCCGGATGCCGGCGCGTCGAGCCGCCTCGTCGCTGCCGCCGACGGCGTAGATGTGCCGTCCGTAGCGGGTGCGGCCGAGCACGAACGCGAGCACGACGACCAGCACCAGGATGACCGGGACGACCCACGGCACGCCGCCGAGGTATTCCCCGCCGACCTTCTCGGTGACCAGTTGGCCGTTCTTCTCCACGATCTTGGTGCCGCCCGCGGCGTTGGGGGAGCGGTTCAGGTTGAGCACGACGGTGAACACGACCGACAGCACCGCGATGCCGCCCACCTTGGCCGCGGTGACCAGCAGCGGCTCGGTCGGCAGGTGCTTGCGCCGACGGGCGTTGACCGCCAGCAGCTTCTGCACGGCATACCCGACGACGAACAGGATCGCCATCACCCAGCCCGCCCACTGCGGCATGTTGCCGTTCTCCAGGGCGACCAGGGTATTGCTCTGCAGTGACAGGTTGCCCTGCGTGTTGGCGCTGTTGACCACGATCTGCACGACGCCCTGCAAGCCGAGGAAGAGCGCGAGGGTCGACACGAAGGACGGCACCCGCAGGAAGGTGCGCATCCAGCCGATGAGCAATCCGATCACCGCACCGACGATCAGCGCGACCAGGACCGCCAAGGGCCACGGCCAGTTCTTCATCAGCAGCACGGCGACCACCGCACCGCTGACACCGGAGGTGGTGCCGGCCGACAGGTCGATCTCGGCCAGCAACAGCACGAAGACCAGGCCCATCGCCAGCAGGATGCCGGGTGCGGCCTGGGTGATCAGGCTGGCGAAGTTGCTCTTGGACAGGAAGCCGTCCTCGACCACCGAGAAGACCAGGAAGAGCACGACCAGCGCCGCAACGGCCGGCAGCGAACCCATGTCGCCGCCGCGGATGCGTTGCCAGTAGCTGCGCAGGTAGCCGCCGATCGAGCTGCCCGTGTGCACGGTCGTCGAGGCCGCTGCCGTGTCGTCGGAGGCGGTTTCGGTCTCCGCCGTTGCGGTTGTCGTCTGCTCGCTCATGCCACAGCTCCCGAGGTCGTGGTGGGCTGGATGCCGAGGTCGCCGCTGCGGCCGGTGGTGATCAACTCGACGACCTGGGTTTGGTTGACGTCGGCACGGTTGACGGTCGCGGCCAGCTGGCCGAGGTAGAGCACCGAGATCGTGTCGGCGACCTGCAGCACGTCGAGCATGTTGTGCGAGATGAGGATGACGGCGGTGCCCTGGTCGGCCAGCCGTCGGACCAGGTCCAGGACCTGTGCGGTCTGGGCGACGCCGAGTGCGGCGGTCGGCTCGTCGAGGATGACCACCTTGGACTTCCACAGGGCCGCCTTGGCGATCGCGACCGTCTGCCGCTGGCCACCGGACAGGCTGGAAACGCGCTGCCGGACCGACTTCAGCGTGCGCACCGACAGCGACGTGAGGGTGTCGGCGGCGGCGATCTCCATCGATTCCTCGTCCAGCACGATGCCGCGCATGCGCTCACGACCGAGGAACATGTTCTGGACGACGTCGAGGTTCTCGCACAGCGCGAGGTCCTGGTAGACGATCTCCACGCCCAGCGCGGAGGCGTCGCGCGGCGCCGTCACGTGCTCGGCCTTGCCGTCGAACTCGTAGGTGCCCGAATCGATCGTGTAGGTGCCACCGATGCACTTGACGAGGGTGGACTTGCCCGCGCCGTTGTCACCCACCAGCGCGGTCACCTTGCCGGCGTATGCCGCGAAGTCGACGTCGTGCAGCACGTGCACGGCGCCGAAGCTCTTGTTGACCCCGCGCAGCTGCAGGATCGGCTGATCAGACATGAATCTCCCTAAGCGAGGAGAGGGGTCGGCCGGACCGGCCGGTCCGCCCGACCCCTCGTCCCGTGGTGTTGAGCAGTGCGCTTACTTGACGCCGGCGGCCGTGCACTTGGCGGCGTAGGCGCCGGTGCAGGTCGTGGACTTCGGCGTGTAGCCGTCGTTGATCGGCTGTGCGACGTTGGCCTTGGTGATCGCGATCGGCTTGGCCAGGATGGCCGGGACCTGACGACCGGACTTGGTGTCCTTGATGGTCTGGGTGGTCTTCGGCGCCTGCCCGTTGGCCAGCTCGGCCGCGGCGTCGACGACCGGGTAGGCCTCTTCCTTGGACGGCTTGTAGATCGTGAAGCACTGGGTGCCGTCCATGATCCGCTGCAGACCTTCGACCGTCGCATCCTGACCGGAGACCGCGACCTTACCGGCCAGACCCTGCTTGGTCAGCTGGGTGACGACCGATCCCGCCATACCGTCGTTGGCGACCATGACCGCGTTGAGGTCGGGGGTCTTCTGCAGCATCGAGGTGAAGATGATGCCGGCCTTCTGGTTGTCCCAGTCGGGCACCGACTGGTCGCCGACCTTCGTCCAGCCCTTCTGCTTGGACAGCACGCTGTCGTAACCCTGCTTGAACAGCGTGGCGTTGTTGTCCGTCGGCGCACCGTTGAGGTCGACGTACTTGACCGCCGACTTGCCCTTGACCTGGGAGCACTGGGCCAGCGTCTGGCCCTGCAGTTCGCCGACCTTGACGTTGTCGAAGGACACGTAGAGGCTGGCCGACCCGCCGAGCGTCAGGCGGTCGTAGTCGATGGTGTAGATGCCCTTGGACTTGGCGGTCTTCTCGATCTGCGCTGCGGAGGCCGAGTCGAGGTTGACCAGGGCCAGCACCTTGACGCCGTCGTTCATCATCTTGGTGGCGATGGTCGTCATCTGCTGCGCCGAGTTGTTGGCGTTCTGGATGTCGCACTTGAGGTTGTCGGCCGCGCAGCGTGCCTTCAGTGCCTCCGGGTCGGAGGAGATCCACCGGTTCGAGGACTGGCGGTCCGGCAGGATGATGCCGACCTTGGCGCCCTTGCCGTCGACCTTGCTGCCTGATGCGGCCGCCGAGCTGCTGCCACCGCTGCCGCCACTGCTGGCCGCCGCCGCGGGGGAGGAGGCGCCGCCGGCGCCGCTGGACGAGCCGGACCCGCCGCTGCTGCTGCTCCCGCAGCCGGCCAGAGCGATGATGCCCGCCATTGCACACACCGTGCTGAGCGCACCTTTGCGCATGGGTTTCCACCTTTCGATCACCACGCACGAGCCGGTTCACCGGGCCCGAGCCGCTGGAGAGTTGAATATGTTGTGTGCGGCAACATATCCGATCGGTGGTGATGCGGACCACATTTTCCGGAAATCGCCGCGCCGCCCGGCGATCGTGACCGGTCCGTGATCCGGCGACTGCTCGCGGAGCGGCTACTGGTGCTGGTGAGACGGATGAGGCACAATGACTGCACAACCACAGATGGCACTGCACGGCACGTATGCCGGACCGCTCACGCGAGGTCGTTGGGGAAGACGTCCCTCGCAATTTGTCAGGAGGCCCGGATGTCTGCCGCGAACGCGCGTGCCGTGACCCGTGGGGTGGTGTTCGTTCATTCCACCCCTGCTGCGCTGTGCCCACACATCGGCTGGGCGTTGGAGAGTGTGCTCGGCGCCGCCGCCCCCATCGAGTGGATCAAGCAACCGGTCGAGCCGGGCACCGTCCGCACCGAACTCTCCTGGATGGGCGAGCCCGGCACGGGGGCCAAGCTGGCCAGCGCGCTGCGCGGCTGGGTGGACGTGCGCTACGAGGTCACCGAGGAGCCCAGCCCCGGCTGCGACGGCTCACGCTGGTCGCACACACCCTCCCTGGGCATCCACCACACCATGACCGCTGCGTCGGGGGACGCGGTCGTCGGTGAGGACCGGCTGCGCGCCTCGCTGGCCGCCAGCAAGGGTGACCCGGAACTGTTCCGGGAGGAGATGGCCGAACTGCTCGGCACCGCCTGGGACCAGGAGCTGGAGCCGTTCCGGTATGCCGGCGAGGGCGCCCCGGTGCGCTGGCTGCACCGCGTGTCCTGACGACGTAGCCGCCGCTGGCCGAGCGGAGTAGCGAAAGACCGAGGGGAGTACCGATGGCCGCGCCATCGGTACACCCCTCGGTCCGTGGGTGATCCTCACGGTCAGAGGGTCTTCAT
>NZ_JBQCGS010000048.1:0-141831 GCF_051955415.1 Flexivirga sp. | reverse complement strand
CGGCCAGCACCTCCAGAATGTGCCGATAGGTGCGGCCGGTGGCGCGCGTCATACCGATCTCACACGTGCGGTTGGCCGAGACGTATGCCGTGCCGGCCACGTCGTCGAGCGCCTCGACCTGGGCGGCTTCGGGTGCGGCCGCGGCCGCGGTCAGTCCCGGGTGGAGCATCCCTCGGTCGCCCGCGAAAGCGCAGCAACCCCAGTCGGTCGGCACGACCACGTCGTCGGCCACAGCCTCCGCGAGCTGCACCAGCGACGGCGTCGAACCCAGCACCGTCGTCGCACAGGTCGGGTGCACGACCACTCGCGGAATACGCGTCACCGCAGGAAGTTTCGGCAAGACCACCGAGGCTGCGAAGTCCAGCGCGTCGACGACAGCGATCTCCGGCGTCGAGGGTCTCGATACGGTCTCGGCCTGGGGGGCTCGCCCCACTCGACCGGCGTCGAGCAGTTTGATCAGCCCTTCGGCGCACGAGCTCGCATCCACCACCACCGGCAACCGACCGTTGTCGGTGGCCGCGGCGAGCGCCACCAGAGCACGCTCGCGCATCACCGCATGTCCGCTCCGATGCCCCTTCGACGACCAGGGGGTGCCGCAACAGAGCCCGTCGATCCCGTCCGGGGTGCGCACCGGAACCCCTGCAGCGCGGCACAGTTCGACCAGCGCCGCAGAGGCGCCGGGCCCTTCGGCCGGCCCGAACATCGCCCCGATGCACGCCGGGAAGAGCACTGCTTCCGCAGTGTCATCCGAAACCTGCGGGCGCTTACCGCCACCGCGCGGGAGGCCCTCGTCATACAGCGGCACCCGGTCCGCACCGGCGACCGCACGCGCACCGCGGGTGAGCGCCCTCGGCACCGCAGCCGGTATGGCGGACGCTGCGGTCAGCGCCGCCGCGCCGGCGCGCGTCGCCGTCGACCAGTGCTCGGCGGCGAACGCCCAGGCGCGGTCCTCGACACGTGAGGCGTCTTCGGCCCGCAGCCGACGGATCAGGTCGCCGGTGTCGATGCGTACCGGGCAGGCGGTGCCGCACATGCCGTCGGCCGCGCACGTCTGCACGCCGTCGTAGTCGTAGTCCTCCGACAGTGAGGCGACCAGCGCATCGTCGCCGTCGAGTCGTGCCTGCTCCAACTCCCGGCGCAGCACGATCCGCTGGCGCGGCGTCACGGTGAAATCCCTGGACGGGCAGACGGGTTCGCAATAACCGCACTCGACGCAGCGGTCCACCTCCGACTCCACGGGGGGCGCCGTCTTCAGGTCCTTCAGGTGTGCGCGTGGATCGTCCGTCAGCACGGCTCCCGGGTTGAGCACGCCGCCCGGGTCGGCCAGCCGCTTCACCTCGCGCATGACCTGGAAGAGTTCGCTGCCGTACTGCCGCTCGACGAAGGGCGCCATGATGCGACCGGTGCCGTGCTCAGCCTTGAGGGTGCCGTCGAGGCCGAGCACCAAATCCACCAGATCGGTGGTGAATCGTTCGTAGCGTTGCAGTTTCGCGGTGTCGCCGAACTCCTCCACCAGCAGGAAGTGCAGGTTGCCGTCGCGGGCGTGGCCGAAGACCACCGAGTCGTCATAGGCGTGCTCGGTGAACAGCTCGGACAACTGCGTGCACAGCTCGCCCAGGCGTGGCACCGGGACGGCGACATCCTCCAGCAGCGCATTGGTGCCGGACGGCCGTGCACCCGCCACAGCGCTGAAGAGTCCCTTGCGGGTCGTCCAGAGCGCAGCCCGGGCGGCCGCGTCGGTGGTCATCCGCAGCGGCACCTGCAGCGGCAGATCCGCCAGCTGCGGCTCCGCGGAGCGTCGCAACTGCGCCAAGCCGTCGTCGTCGCCCGCCTGCAGCTCGACGAGCACCGCGGCCTGGGAGCGCAACTGCAGACCGGCGATCTCCGCGGGACACTTCGGGTCCGCCTGCGCGACCCGCAGCGACCGCACGTCGAGCAGCTCACCGGTTGCCGCACCGGCCGCGGCGATCTGGTCGACGCTCGCCGAGGCGGTCACCAGATCCTCGAAGACCAGCAGTCCGGTGGCTGCCTTCGGCAGCACCGGCACCGTGCGGAACACCACCGACGCCACGAATCCGAGCGTCCCCTCGCTGCCGATCAACAAGTGGCTGAGGATCTGCACCGGTTCGTCGTGGTCGAGGAAGGCGTTGACGCCATACCCCATGGTGTTCTTGATCGAGAAGAGCCGCTCGATGATCGCGACGGACTCGGGATTGCCGCGGACCCGGTCACGCAACTGCGAAACGCCTTGGTGCAGCGCAGGTTCGCGTTCGCGCAACAGCTGATCGGCATCGGCGGCGGCGGTGTCGATCACCGTGCCCGAGGGAAGAACGAAGACCATCGACTCGATGGTGCGGTAGGAGTTGAACTCGGTCCCGCACTGCATCCCTGAGGAGTTGTCGGCGACGACTCCGCCAATGGTGCAGGCGATCTCACTGGCCGGGTCCGGGCCGAGCCGGCGCCCGTGCGGGGCGAGCCGGGCGTTCACCGCACGCACGGTGATACCCGGCTGCACCCGGACGCGGGCACCGGCGTCGAGCACTTCGACGCCCCGGAAACCGGTGCGGGTGTCGACCAGGACGTGATCGGTCACCCCCTGCCCCGAAAGGGACGTGCCTCCGCTGCGGAACGTCATCGGCACACCGAGCCGGGTGCAGGCTCGCATCACCTCCGCGACCTGCGCGGCATCCCGCGGCACCGCCACCGCGGAGGGCACGAGCAGGTAGTGCGATGCATCGTGCGCCCGAGCGCGCAGGTCGAGGGGCCGGTCGAGCACATCCACGCCAGAGCCAAGCTCCACGCGGAGCCGATCAGCCGTCATCGCAACCGTGTTGATCTCGATACACCTCTCCCGCTCCACCAGCCCAGCACTCGATCAGCAATCCTAGAGTTCACCCTTCGCCAATTGATCGGCGATGTACTCCGCCTGTCGGATGGCCAACGCGACGATGGTCAGTGTCGGGTTGGCGGCGGCACCGGTGGTCATCTGCGACCCGTCGGAGACGAAGAGCCCGGGCACGTCGTGCGCCTGGCCGTGTGCGTCGACCACGCCGTCCTCGGGGCGCGCACTCATCCGGCAGGTGCCGAGGTTGTGTGTCGAGGGGTATGGCGGCGTGTGGTGCGTGCTCTCCGCGCCGACCGCCTCGTAGACCAGATCCGCTCGGGAATAACCGTGTTCGCGCATCGCGACGTCGTTCGCGTGGTCGTCGTAGTGCACGTCGGGGACCGGCAGCCCCCACTGGTCCTGCTCCGCGGTGTTGAGCGTGATCCGGTTGGTCTCCTGCGGCATGTCCTCACCGACGATCCACAATCCGGCGGTGTTCAGGTAGGCGTCCATCAACGCGGTGAAGTCGCTGCCCCACGCACCCGGCTCCACGAACGCACCCATGAAGGCCGGGCCGAGCGCGATCGTCTCCAGGTAGTAGCCGCCGGCGAACCCGCGTGCCGTGTCCAACCGCGCCTCGTCGGCGATGATGCCGGCCATCGTCTCGCCGCGATACATACGCACCGGCTTGTCGAACGTTGCATACACCGAGCCGGTGGTATGCCGCATGTAGTTGCGACCCACTTGACCGGACGAGTTCGCCAGGCCGTTGGGGTGCAGCGACGAAGCGCTCATCAGCAGCAGCCGCGGGGTCTCGATCGAGTTCCCCGCAACGCACACGACTTTCGCGCGCTGTCGGTGCAGGTTGCCGTCCTTGTCGAGATAGAGCACGGCATCCGCACGACCGGACGGGTCGTGCGTGATCTGCACGGCGTGCGCCTGGGTGCGCAGGTCCAGCTTGCTGGTGGCCAGAGCACGCGGGATTTCCCGGACAGCCGTCGACCACTTCGAGGCGTTCTTGTCGCCCTGGAAGTTGAAGCCGTCCTGGATCGAGGCGGGCCTGCCGTCATACGGCTCGGCGTTGGTGCCGTAGGGGCCGGTGGCATAGAACTTGTAGCCCACCTTCTCGGCGCCACCGGCGAAGACCTTGTAGTTGTTGTTGGCCGGCAGCGGCGGCCGGCCGTGGCGATGGGTCGAGCCGATCGCCTTCTCCGCGGCGTCGTAGTAGGGGGCCAGGTCGGCGAGCGTGATCGGCCAGTCCAGCAGGTTGGCGCCCTGCACACCGCCGTAGTAGCTCTTGACCTTGAACTCGTAGTCCTTGAACCGCGGCGTGGCTCCCGACCAGTGCGTCGTCGTGCCACCGACGGCCTTGACGATCCACGCGGGCAGATTGGGGAAGTCACGCGCGACCCGCCACGACCCCGACGTGGTGCGCTTGTCGAGCCAGGCCATCTGGTTGAAGGCGGCCCACTCGTCGTTCTCGTAGTCCTCGGGTTTGAGGTAGGTGCCTGCCTCCAGCACGACACACGGTATGCCGCGCGCGGTGAGCTCGTGGGCCAGCGTGCCACCGCCGGCACCGGAGCCGATGATGACGACCGCCTCGTCGTCGTGCGAGATCTGGAAACTATTGTCGTTACTCATCGCTCATGCCTCCTTCAGCTGGTCCTGGTCGGCCACTTCGACCAACTGCTCCGGTCCGCCGTACTCCTCGATGCGGGGATCAGGCAGCCAGTCGAGGTCGTCGAAACCGCGGTGCAGGTAGCCGCCCTTGGAGAAGGACTCGCCCTCGTAGCCGAGTGCGTCCCAGACCTCGTGATCGTCATACAGGATCGGGACGGCGACGCCCCGGATGAAGACGAAGAATTCGGCATCGGCGATGTCGGTGAGCAGCCTGCTCGCGGCCACGTCGTCGAGCTCGCGGAAGGCACCCCCGGCCGCGCCGTCGAGCGTGCGCAACCCGCGACTCAGCAGCGTGCGGTGCCAGACGGATTCGCCGACCTGCTCCAGAATCTTGTCGGCCGTGCGTTCGTAGGGGCCGTCCGGGAACTGTGCGTGCGGGTATGCCGTGCGCAGCAGCTTCACCAGGTTGGCGCGGTCGTCCGCGCCGAGGGTCGCTTCGTCGATGCCCGACTGCGTTGCCATCGCTACCTCCTGCAGGTGACTGTGATGCAGCTCACCGTAGGTAGCGGAGCCGGCCGTGCACAGGCTCGTTCTCGCAACGCGATAAGAAGCCCCAGCCGAACCCGACGCGCTGGTCGAGTAGCGCACGCAACGCGCGCGCTGGTCGAGTGGCCACGCAACTCGTGCGCTGGTCGAGTGCTCACGCAACTCGTGCGCTGGTCGAGTGGCCACGCAACTCGCGCGCTGGTCGAGTGCCGGAGGAGCGCAGCGGGGGAGGTGTATCGAGACCACCGCGCTCCGGACTCAGCCCGTGTGACCGGAGCGGTAGTAGCGACTCACCGCCGACGCCGTACACCGCAGCTCGCGTTCGACCAGGTCCCGCCGCTGGGCGAAGCGCTCCTTGGGCGCCGACACCGCCACCGACCCGACGATGCTGCCGGAGGCACTGCGCACAGCAGCGGCACAACAGGTCGCGCCGGGCTGGAATTCTTCGATCTCCCAGGCAATTCCGCGATCGGCGACGATCGCGAGCTGGTCGGCGAGTTCGGGGCGGGTGGTCAACGTGCCCGGCCCGAATCGTGGCATCGGCTCCGGGTCGAGATGACGCTCGCGCTGCTCGTCGTCCATGTCCGCGAGCAGGATCTTGCCCAGCGCCGTCGCGTGCGCTGCTTCATGGAATCCGAAGTCGATGGGCTTGAGCCGTGGTGCAGCCGGGGAGTCGACCGTCTGCACGACCACGATCTGCGAACCGCGGTGGATGGCGAAATAGGCCGCCGCTCCCATGCGTTGATGCAGCGCGACGATCTCGGTGCGGACTGCGCGCGGCACCCCGATCTGCTGGTGAAGGCTGAGGGCGAGCTGGTGCAGCTTGTAGCCCAGCTCGAAGCGCTTCTCCTCGCGGATGTGCACCAGGTATTCGGAGTCCAGCAGTTCGCGTACCAGCCGGTAGACCGTCGGCAGCGGAAGGTCGATCGCGTCGGAGATCTCCTTGGCGCTGGCGCCGCCGCGCGCGGCCACCAGTTCGAGGATCTGCAGCGTCCGTCGCACCGACCCGCCGCGGGTCGGGACGGCGTCGTCCACCAGGGTCATCCTTCGACTGTACGACGACATACGACGTTCACGGCCGGGTCCGGCAGGATCGGCTGGCGGTTGTCACCCCGTGAGAAACGGCCTCCCCGCCGCTCTCCGTCCCGTGCCAGAGTGAGGGCGGAGCGTCCCGGCGACGCCCGCATGCACTGCACCCGAGCCGTCAAGGAGAGCGACATGATCTTCATCTGCGTGAAGTGGAAGGTGAAGCCCGAGTATGCCGACCAGTGGATCGAGTTGACCAAGACGTTCACCGATGCGACGCGCGCTGAGCCGGGCAACCTGTTCTTCGACTGGTCCCGCAGCGTCGATGACCCGCACGAGTACGTGCTGATCGAGGCGTTCCGGGACGACGCCGCGGAGGCACACGTGACCTCCGAGCACTTCAAGGCCGCGCAGCGCGATCTGCCGCAGTACGTGCAGGAGACACCCCGTGTCCGCAACGTGCAGATGGAAGGCGACCACTGGGACGAGCTCGGCGAGTTCAAGATCGACTGAACCAGCGCCGCATGTGGCCAGAGGCACACGGTCGCGTAGTGGCGACCCCACGCTGGTCGAGTAGCGGCGAGGCGCCAGCCGAGACGCGTATCGAAACCACACCCCGGTCTCGATACACCTCCCCCGCTACGCTCCCCCGGCACTCGACCAGCCAACTGTTCACCCGTCCGGCGCCCGCCGCCATACTCGCTTCTTGGCCAATTCGGGCAAGAGATCGAAGCGCCCGGTGATCAGCGCTTCGCGCTTGGCACGGCTCCAGTTCTGGACCTGCTTCTCCAGCTCGTAGGCGGTGCGCACCGAGTCGCTCTCCTGCGCCCACACAAGTTCGATCGGCAACCGCCGACGGGTGTACGCCGCTCCCTCACCGACCGAGTGCTGCGCGAGCCGTCGCTCGAGGTCGAGCGTGCTGCCGACGTAGTAGCTGCCGTCGCCACAGCGCAATATGTATGTCCAAGGCATACGACAGCATGTGCCGCCGGATTCGATCGGCGGGCTGTTGAGAACGCTGCCTGTGGACAACTCGAAGTCGCTCGGTCTCGATACACCTCCCCCGCTACGCTCCTCCGGCACTCGACCAGCGCACTCCCCCAACACTCGACCAGCGAACGCACACCCCACCCCACGCCGGTCGAGTAGGCCGAGCCCCAAGGCGAGGCCGTATCGAGACCACCCACCAAGGACGCTCGGTCTCGATACACCTCCCCCGCTACGCTCCTCCGGCACTCGACCAGCGCGCTCCTCCGGCACTCGACCAGCGCGCTCCACCGGCACTCGACCAACGCACTCCACCGGCACTCGAGCAGCGCGCTCCTCCGGCACTCGACCAGCGCGCTCCTCAGGGCACGCCGCACGGGGCTCCTCCGGCACTCGACCAGCGCACTCCCGCGGGATTCGACCGGCGCGGTCGTGCCTTCGGAGGGGCCTTTCGCACGTGCAGAAGGTGTTCGGGGAACGGGTCTGGTGAATCCCACCCGCAACACCGGTCACGGCGGTAGCGTTTTCCGGTTAGCAACGTCACCCCGAGAGGTTGCACCCGGATGGCTCTTCACAAATACCCCGACAAGGCTCCGCCTGCAGACCGTCGCCTGCAGGTCGTGGCGGGCATTGTCCTGCTGCTGCCGATGATCGCGCTCGTGCCGGTCGGCTGGTACGCACGGACCACGCCCAAGCTCGGCGCGTTCCCCTTCTTCATCTGGTATCAGATGGCGCTCGTCTTCTTCTGCGTGCTGTGCACGTCGGTCGCCTACGTGCTGGTCAAGAAGGCGCGGCCGCCCGTGCCCTTCCAGCCGGCCGACGGCCCGATCACCGAGGACGGTGAAGCATGACGAATCTCCTTCCCACTGCGGCAAGTCCGTCGCACCCGGGCGGTGGCCTGAACGTCTCGGCGACCGTCGTCCTGATCCTGCTCTTCCTGCTCGTCACGGTCATGGGCTTCATGGCCGCGCGATGGAAGAAGGGCAAGGACCTGGAGTCTCTGGACGAGTGGGGCCTCGGCGGCCGCAGCTTCGGCACCTGGATCACCTGGTTCCTGCTGGGCGGCGACCTCTACACGGCATACACGTTCGTGGCCGTCCCGGCCGCGATGTTCGGAGCAGGGGCGGTCAGCGGCTTCTTCGCCGTGCCCTACACGATCGTGCTCTACCCGATCATCTTCTTCTTCATGTCGCGGATGTGGTCGGTCAGCCACCGGCACGGCTACGTCACCGCCGGTGACTTCGTGCGTGGTCGCTACGGCTCACGCGAGCTGTCCCTGGCCATCTCGATCACCGGTTTCGTCGCAACGTTGCCCTACATTGCGTTGCAACTGGTGGGAATTCAGGCCGTCCTGGAAGTCGCCGGCGTCGGCGGCAAGGGCAACTGGTTCGCCAATGACGCGCCGTTGTTCGTCGCGTTCGTCGTCCTGGCGGCATACACCTACACCAGCGGGCTGCGCGCACCGGCGATCATCGCGTTCGTCAAGGACATCCTGATCTACCTGGTCATCATCGTCGCGGTGATCTACCTGCCGACGAAGGTCGGTGGCTGGAGCCACATCTTCGACGCGGTGCACGCCAAGGCCGAATCCCCCGCGGGTCAGGCGGCGAAGTTCTCCGACACGGTCGGCCCGAAGGCTCAGTGGGCTTACGTCACACTGGCGTTCGGCTCCGCCATGGCCTTGTTCATGTACCCGCACTCCATCACCGCAGTGTTGTCCTCCAAGAGCCGGGACACGATCCGCAAAAACGCCTCGATGCTGCCGGCATACTCCTTCGTGCTCGCCCTGCTGGCGCTGCTCGGCTGGGTGGCCATCGCCGCCGGCACCAAACCGATCGGCCTCAACGGCAAGCCGAACCCGCAACTGGTCGTGCCGCAACTCTTCGAGGACCAGTTCCCGAGCTGGTTCGCGGGAGTCGCCTTCGCAGCCATCGCGATCGGCGCCCTGGTGCCTGCGGCGATCATGTCGATCGCGGCGGCCAACACCTTCACCCGCAACATCTACAAGGAGTGGATCCGCCCGAACGCCACGGTGAAGGAGGAGGCCAAGGTCTCCAAACTCACCTCGCTCGTGGTCAAGGTCTTCGCGCTGGTCTTCGTGCTGGCGATGGACAAGCAGAATGCCATCAACCTGCAGTTGCTCGGTGGCATCTGGATCCTGCAGACCTTCCCCGCGATCGTGATCGGCCTCTACACCCGCTGGATGCACCGTTACGCGTTGCTGGCCGGCTGGGCGGTCGCGATGGTCTACGGCACGTGGCGCGCGTATGACGTCGCCAGCCCCGCCACGAAGCACTTCGGCGGATCGCTGTCCAACATCCCCGTCATCGGCGAACTCGGCTACATTGCGTTCACCGCCGTCATCATCAACGTGATCGTCGCCGTCGTGCTCACCTTCGTCCTGCGGGCGCTGAAGGTGCCGGCAGGCCGGGACGAGACCGCTGTCGCCGACTACTTCGTGGAGGCCGACGACCCGCGGATCGACCACGGCTACGACCCCACGGACCTGGGCACCGGAGAGGCCCCGACCGGCCGGCACGCCGCCGACCCGGCCTGACCGCTCCACGAGAGCGCGGGCGGATCACCTTGATCCGCCCGCGTTTTCGTATGTGCTGCTTCCACAGCGAAGGGTATGGCGCCTCAGTGCGTGCGACCATGCTGCGGCGCGGTCACCTTGGTCAACAGATCGAGCACCATCGGGTCGTATTCATAGCCGATGCCCAGCGTCAACCGCTCGATCGCGGCGTCCCGGAGCATGATGTCGCCGCCGGTGAGGTCCTCGAAGGCGTTGCACACCTTGATGATTCGCCCGCTCATCGGGACGGTTTCGCCGTGTTCCTGGACCTCCCGGAACTGCACGACCTGCGCCTCGATGATGTCGGCGACACCGTCGAGCACCTCAGTGCGGCGCACGATCCGCGCACCCTCGTCGGCGATGCCGCGCTGATCGGCCGGCGCGACGTCGATGGTGGCGCCGCCCGGGATGGGCGCTGCCAACGACACCTGCCCGATGTCGTGCAGCCGTGCAGCGTCCTCGAGCTCGTCCAGCTCACGATCGTTCATGTGCAGTTCGGTGCCGATGCGCCGAGCCCACGCGGCGACCCGCGCCGAGTGACCCTCCGGCGTGTAGCCGGCGATATCGGTCAGCTGCGCCAGCGCCGCGATCGTCTGCCGGCGGGTGTCGATCACCGACGCCTGCTGTTGCAGCGCGAAACGTAACAACACCAACGGTGCCGACATCAGCGGTATGGCGAGCACGCCCAACGCGGACATGCCCAGCGCGATCGCGATCGACGTCGAGACAACGGCCGCATTGAGCGAGGACTGGATCGTCACCACCTCGGACAACTCGGCCCGGAAGCTGCGCCCGCCCCGGTGCAGATAGACCGAGGTGAGGAGCAACACGATGCCCGCGACGATGCCGGCCACGGCCATCGCGGCGGCGGACCGCCACCGGTGATGGCCCCAGGCGCCATACATGTCGAGAGCGGAGACCCCGTTGAAGAAGGTCAGGTCCCGGTAGAGCAGGGATGCCACGATGATCGCGATGAGCGGCCCGATGCGCTCCTTCGGTGTCGGCCGTATGCCGAAAAGCCGCCAGCTGAGCAGTCCCCCGGCGACCCGCCCGACGATCGCCGTGCCGACCACAGCCCAGGTCGAGTCCGGGACCCGGCCGGAGCCGGCGAACGGTTGCGGCCCGGACAACGCCAGACTCAGTGCGATCGCCGTCGCCACCGGGGTGGCGACGCGTCCCCCGAGCAATGACAGGTGCAGTTGCGAAGCGCACGCGATGGCGACGGCGAAACACGTCAGCACCAGCACGTGTGCACCGGAGATGAGCCGCTCCTGCAGCACCGCCGCGCCGAGGCACAACACCGTCAGGACCACCGACCAGACGACGATCTGCGCGGTCCGCGCACGTCTCACGGTTGCACCTTGTCGCCGGCAAGCAGATCGGACACCTCGGGCAGATCATGGTCGATCCACCGGTCATCGATCACGGTGTCGGCGATCACCTCGGCCTGCGGACCGCGATCGAGCGCTGCGAGGTCCGCGGCGATGGATGCGACCTTGTCCATGGCGTCCACGCACTCGGGGTCGAACTGCACGCCGGCGCGGTCGCGCAGCAGCTCCATCGTCCGCTCGGCACCGACTCGCGGCACCAGCGCACAGAACGCGTCCGACACCGCGAGCACTCGCGCCAGTTGCGGGATCTGCGGGCCGGCGAGCCCGTCCGGATAGCCTCTGCCGTCCCACCGCTCGTGGTGGTGCCGAATGGCGGTGATCGAATCGCCGAGGAATTCGATGGACCGCAGCATGTCGACCCCGCGGGACGGGTGACGGCGGATCCGCTCCAGGTTGTCGGCGCGAATGTCGTCATTGTCGCGGTGCCGGCCCTCGACGGGCGCCACCATGCCGACGTCGTGCAGCAACGCGGCGAAGTGCAGCGCGTCGGCATCCGCAGGCGACAGGCGAAGCTCGTTGCCGAGCAACTCGCTGACCTGCGCAACACGCTCGATACGGCCGCTCATGATCGGATCCCGCGCCTCACCGGCCGCGACCAAGCTCGCGACGGTGCGTTCGTGGGCGACCGACTCGGCGTGTTGCTGGGCATACGACCATTGGGCGAAGACGAGCGGGACGAACATCACCAGCACAGTGGCCGGTCCCAGTCCGACCGGATCCCACAGGACCGCGAAGAGAAAACCCACCACGCCGTAACCGAGGTAGGTGCGGCCGACCTGACGCGTGATTCGACGCCAGGTGACTAACATCGGTGCGCCGCCGTTGACGGCGATCATTACGCTCACGCACCCGGTGTTGACCAAGAGCATGACCACTGTCGCGATGGCAAGCGGAATGCCTTGTCGGCCGAGGATGAGAAGCGGCTCCAGCTGCGCATCGTGCAGCACCACACCGTCGAGACCCAGGTAGGTGAGTCCACCGATTGCACCAACCAGGCCGGTCATCGACACGTTGAAGACGCGCACCGCGAACGGCCTCTTCTGGCCTGGATCGACGGCCGAAATGCAGCCGACGATCGCGGCACCCAGCGGACCGGTCAGCGGAATCGCTGCACCCAGCAAGATGGAAGTCAGCGAGACGCTGGCGCTCGAGGTCGCCAGCCGCGTGAGAGATTGTGCGGCAGATGCGAGCAGCGACAAGACCGCGAGGATGATCACCGCAGACAGCGATAGGTTCCGCACCGACGGCGTCAGCGCGGAACCTATGGCTGCGGCTATGAAAGTGAGCGCGATGCCCAGAATCGCTCGCCACGTACGTGTCATCTTGATGCAGCCGGCCGTGGGACGGGGCGGCTACGGCGTTCGATCCGTGGCTCGGAAGCCCGCCTGTCTTAGTTGGTCGGGTCCCACCGAACCGTCTGTGCGGAGCGAGAATTACCGCTCGCCATTGCCGTAAGCATCGCCAACAGTGCAGCTTGATCCATGATCGAGATCCTTTCCGCTCCACCTCGTCCACGAAGCGGGAGGCAGATATCTGCACGACCTCAGGGGTGGGGCCGTGATCAACCGTTCACAATTTTCCCATGAGAGAGCCGGGGTGCCGCAACCCCGTACACCGTAGATGACCATTTCTTGACTAAATCTTTAACTTCAGTCACATGTGAGATGATGGCCCGGCCGCTAGTGCGGCGACATCAGCTTCCGCTCGATCAAGGAGTCTCATCATGAGCAAGCGCGCCCGCAAGCGTCGCAGCCGCAAGGGCAAGGCCGCCAACCACGGCAAGAAGCCGAACGCCTGAGCCAGTCGCCGCTCAGCGAGCGACATACGAAACGGCCCGGCCGCACGCAATGGCGTGCAGCCGGGCCGTTCGTCATACGGACCGGGGGACGTTGTCAGCTTTCCTGGATGCGCACCTGGGTGACCTGGGTGACCTGGGTCGGGGTGACCTGCACACTGGTGATCGTCTGCAGGATCTGCGTGCGCAGCGTGTCCGGCGCCTGCTCGCAGGCACACGATCGCTGCACGAGCGCCTTCAACAGGCGATCGAGCTCGTATTCGTCCAGACACGGCGGACACTCGTCCAGATGAGCCTGCAGCTGTGCGCGGCCGGCATCGTCGAGCTCGCCGTCCAGGAATTGATAGATCCGCGACAAGTAGTCGCCACATTCGGCGCCCATCAGGAAGACGCCCCTTCCTTGATAAATCCGCGCTCGACGGCGTAGTCGGTCAGCAGCTCACGCAGCTGACGCCGGCCACGGTGCAACCGCGACATGACCGTGCCGATCGGCGTATCCATGATCTCGGCGATCTCCTTGTAGGAGAAGCCCTCGACATCCGCCAGGTAGACAGCCAGCCGGAAGTCCTCCGGGACCTCTTGCAGCGCGCGCTTGACGTCACTGTCGGGCAGGTGGTCCAACGCCTCGGTCTCGGCCGACCGCAGGCCGCGCGAGGTGTGCGCCTCGGCGCGAGCCAGCTGGTAGTCCTCGATGTCGGCGGCGTCGGACTGCTGCGGCTGACGCTGCTTCTTGCGGTAGGTGTTGATGTAGCTGTTGGTGAGGATGCGGTAGAGCCAGGCCTTGAGGTTGGTGCCCGGCTTGTACTGATGGAACGCCGAGAACGCCTTGGCGAAGGTCTCCTGGACCAGGTCCTCGGCGTCGGCCGGATTGCGGGTCGTGCGCAGCGCAGCGCTGTAGAGCTGGTCCAGGTAGGGCATGGCGTCGCGCTCGAATCGCGCAAGCCGGTCGGCCTCGGATTCGCTCGCAACGTCGAGGTCCGGATCTTCCGCGGACTGCGGCTGCAGATCGCTGCCTTCATGAGTGGTCATCGACGTCAAGCCTAGACCTCCGCGGGACTGGGTCGCGGAGCCGACGAGCGTCGGCCCACCTGCGGAGCCACCGGACTCCGAGAGCATCAATGGTGCGTGCAACAAGCTGCACTCCTCACTGCGAAGGTCTGGCCTGGACACCGGTGTCAACAGTGGCGAGCGCCGGCTCATTCCCCGAGCCGCCGCATCCGGGCCGGTGGTCACCGAACGTCGCTCGGGGCCGCGGATCCCAGCGATGGTGCGGCATCCGAACCCGTTGACGCCCGCCGAACCGATGAGTAGGTTTCCGTTTCGTGACCCTCCTCCTCGGCGCAGTCGTAGCGATCTACGCCGTTTCGGTGTGGTTCGTCGTCGGCCTCATGACGCGCACGCTGTGGCAGGAGCGTTCCGTGCCCGTCGACCCACCTGTCGACGCACCGGCAGAGGTCCTCGCACTGGCACCGCCGTCACACATGGAGCAGCCCGGCGACGGCCCGGCAGCGAAGACCGCCTGACCGCCGCCAGACCGGCACTCTCGCTCAGAACTCCGCGCGCAACGCAGGCAGCACGTCCTCGCTGAACTGCCCCAGGAATCGCCGCTGATCCTCGCCCGGGGCGTGCACCACCAGATGAGTGAAGCCGAGCTCGACATACGGACGCACCCCCTCGATGACGGTCTCGGCGTCGGACGCGACGATCCACCGTGAGGCGATCTGCTCGATCGGCAACGCGTCGGCCGCCTTCTCCATCTCCACCGGGTCGTCGATGCTGTGCTTCTGCTCCGGCGTCAGCGCGAGCGGCGCCCAGAAGCGGGTGTTCTCCAGCGCCCGCTGCGGGTCGCGGTCGTAGGAGATCTTGACCTCGAGCAGCTGTTCGACCGCCCCGGGCTCGCGTTTGCCCAGTTGCTCGCCTTCCTGCATGGCCGGCACCAGCTTGTCGGCATACAGCTCCATGCCCTTGCCGGAGGTGACGATCATCCCGTCACCCATCCGGCCGGCGTACTTGGCGACGGTCGGTCCGCCGGCGGCGACATAGACCGGGATGGGCTGCTCCGGCCGGTCGTAGATGGTCGCGCCGACCGTGCGGTAGTAGTCACCGTCGAAGTCGACGCGTCCCTGCGTCCACAGCCGGCGCATCAGCCGCACCGACTCACGCAGCCGGGCGAAGCGTTCCTTGAAGTCCGGCCAGCCCTCCTGCCCGACGGCGATCTCGTTGAGCGCCTCCCCGGTGCCCACACCCAGGATGACCCGGCCCGGGTAGAGACAGCCGAGCGTCGCGAACGTCTGCGCGAGCACCGCCGGGTTGTAGCGGAAGGTCGGCGTCAGCACCGACGTCCCCAGCGTGATCCGATCGGTGCGCGCACCCGCCGCCGCCAACCAGGTCAACGCGTGCGGCGCGTGGCCGCCTTCGTGACGCCAGGGCTGGAAATGGTCCGAGGCGAACGCACTGTCCAGTCCGGCGCGTTCGGCCTCGACCGCCAGGTCCACCAGCTCACGGGGTGCGAATTGCTCTGCGGATGCTTTGTATCCGATGGTCAGGCTCATGCCCACACGCTACGCCGGACCGGGCACTTGGTCTCGATACGCTCCTTCGTCGCTACTCGACCAGCGTGCTACTCGACCAGCGTGCTCAGCCAGGCGCGAGCGGCGGCGAGGGCCTGCGCAGTGCCCCGGGTCAAGCTGTGGTCGCCGGGCACGCCGACGACGGTCGGTGCCCGGCCGAGCGCCGCACGCACCTCGTCGGGGCGCCCGAACGGATCACGTTCCCCTTGTATGACGGCCAGCGGCAGCCCAGCAGCCAGCACGGCCTGCGCCTCGAACGCGCGCGACCGGTCCGGGTTGTTCGGCGGGTGCAACGGGAACGACAACGCCAGCACCGCGTCGGCGCCGACCTGCGCCGCAGTCCGGCAGGCGACCCTGGCGCCGGCCGAGCGACCGCCGACGACGAGCGGCCGCGGCAGGGCCCATCGGCCGCGCGTCAGCGCGGTGATGATCGGAACCCACGCGGCGTCAAGGGTTTTCGGCGGGGTCGCGACCTTCTTACCGGCGACTCGCCACGGTTGTTCGACGCGCACGTACGTCCAGCCGTCCGCCACCAGTTCGCGCAGCGCGACCAGATCGGCGGCCTCGATGCCGCCACCCGCGCCGTGGCCCAGGACGAGCGAGCCGCGACCGGCCGGACCACGGCGATCGGTGCAGGGGCGTTCGACATGCACTCGCGCCGGGCCCGGCGGGGTGTCGATCAGCCGGGTGCGGACCGTCATCAGAGCACTTCGCCGGTCATCGGGTCGACGACGCCCTCCAGCTCGGCGCGCGGAACGGGTTCGAGCAACTCCGGCCCGTTGTTGCGGGTCGAGCCGACCGCCTTCCCGATCGGCCAGGCCTCGAAGCGGCCCAGCGTCCGCGGTTCGAGCAGGGCGCGCACGTCGTCCGGCTCGGTCAGCGTCGGGTCGAGCCAGCTGGCCCACTGATCGGGGTCGAGCACCACCGGCTGGCGGTCGTGGATGCGGTCCATGCCCGGCTCGGCCGCGGTCGTCACGATCGAGTAGCTGACCACCCAGGCATTCGGGTCGTCGTCCGCGACCGACTTGTCCCGCCAGAACTCGTAGACCCCTGCGAACGCGACGGGCTCGTTGTCGGCACGGTGGACGAAGAACGGCTGCTTGCGCGGCTTGCCCTTGCGATCCTTCGCCGTGGGGCTCGCCTGCCACTCGTACCAGCCGTCGGCTGGCACCAGACAGCGCCGCGACAGCGCGGCGTTCCGGTAGGCACCCTTGTCCAGCAGTGTCTCGGCACGCGCGTTGATCATCCGCAGCCCGATCTTCGGGTCCTTGGCCCAGCTGGGCACCAAGCCCCAGGTGAGCAGCCGCAGCTGCCGCAGCGGCGTCGCGGCGGAGTCGTCGCGCGGCGCGCGCGTCAGGACGACCCGAGCCTGTTTGGACGGCGCGACGTTCCAGTCCGGGGCACCTGGTGGTGGATCCTGCGGGGTCACCAGCAGCGACCGACTGCGCTCGTCGGTGCGGTCCTGCTCGATGTCGAAGTCCTGCAACAGATCGTCGGGGGCGAAGCTCGCGGCATACCGGCCACACATGGGTGCAAGCGTATGGCGTGTCTCGATCTCGATACACCTCCTCCGCTGCGCTCCCCCGGCACTTGATCAGCGACAGCGCGAACCGCGGCACTCGATCAGCGACAGCGCGAACCCCGGCACTCGATCAGCGACAACGCCATGACATCCACGACAGCGGTACGCGCGCCCCGACTCTCTCGGTAATCTTGGCGCGATGAGCGCAGAACCTCCGCATCCGACGTCCACCGCCATCCTCGCCGCGGGCGACTGGGCCGCACCGACGGCCGATCGGGCGATCGACGCCGTCGTGCCCGTGCCCGGCAGCAAGTCGCTGACCAACCGCTTCCTCGTGCTCGCCGCGCTGGCCCAGGACACGTCGCGGCTGACCGATCCGCTGCGCTCCCGCGACAGCACGCTGATGTGCGAAGCACTCCAGGCGCTCGGCACCCACATCGAGAGTCGCACCGACGACACCGAATGGATCATCGAGCCGGCACCGCTGCACGGGCCCGCCGACATCGACTGCGGTCTGGCCGGCACCGTGATGCGCTTCCTGCCGCCCGTCGCGGCACTCGCCGAAGGCACCGTGGCGTTCGACGGCGACGAAGCCGCCCGGCGCCGCCCGCTCGGTCCGGTCCTGGAGGCACTGCGCTCACTGGGTGTCGCCGGCGACGGCGACGGCCTGCCCTTCACCCTGACCGGCACCGGCCGGGTCGCCGGCGGCACGGTCCACATCGACGCGTCCGGCTCGTCGCAGTTCGTCAGTGCGCTGCTGCTGGCCGGTGCGCGCTACGACGACGGCATCACCGTCATCCACGAGGGCAAGCAGGTGCCGTCGCTGCCGCACATCGCGATGACCGTCGAGGTGCTGCGCGACGCCGGCGTGATGGTCGACGACGGCGACGCCAACCGGTGGCGGGTCGAGCCCTCGCAGATCCACGCCCTCGACGTCGAGGTCGAGCCCGACCTGTCCAACGCCTTCCCGTTCCTGGCCGCGGCGCTGTTGACCGACGGCCGGGTGACCGTCCCTGGCTGGCCGCACTTCACCACCCAGGCGGGAGACCACGCGCGCGACATCCTGCAGCAGTTCGGCGCCGACGTGGAGCTGACCCGTGAGGGCCTGACGGTGCGCGGGACCGGCCGCATCGAGGCGGTCGACCTCGACCTGCACGAGGCCAGCGAGCTGTCGCCGGTCGTCGCGGCGATCGCCGCCTTCGCCGACGGCCCCAGTCACCTGCGCGGCATCGGGCACATCCGCGGCCACGAGACAGACCGGCTGGCCGCGCTCGCCACCGAGTTGGGTCGCCTCGGATCGGACGTCGAGGAGACCGAGGACGGGCTCGTCATACGCCCGAAACCGATGCATGGCAATACCTTCCACACCTACGCCGACCACCGGATGGTGATGACGGCCGCGGTCCTCGGCCTGCGAGTCCCCGGTCTGGTCGTGCAGGACGCCGGCACGGTCGCCAAGACCATGCCGGACTTCACCGCTCGCTGGACCCGCATGATCGGGGACTGACCGGTGGCACACCGCGGACGCCGCGACTACGACGAATCCGACGTCCGCGTGCGCCCGAGCCGCCGCGGCAGCCGGCCGCGCACCAAGGAACGCCCCAAACACGAGAACGCCCGCATCGGCCAGGTCACCACCGTCGACCGCGGCCGCTGGACCTGTCTGGTCGACGGCCACGAGGTCGTGGCCATGCGCGCCCGCGAACTCGGCCGCACCAGCACCGTCGTCGGCGACCGCGTCGCCCTGGTCGGCGACACCTCCGGCGAACCGGGCACCCTCGCGCGCATCGTTCGGGTGGAGCCGCGCACCAGCGTGCTGCGCCGCACCGCCGACGACACCGACCCCTACGAACGCGTCATCGTCGCCAACGCCGACCAGCTCGCCATCGTCACCGCGCTGGCCGACCCCGAGCCGCGCCCCCGGATGGTCGACCGGTGCCTGGTCGCGGCATACGACGCCGGTATGACGCCACTGCTCGTGCTCACCAAGGCCGACCTGGCCGACCCGGCCCCGTTCCTGGCCAACTACGCCGGTCTCGACGTCCCGCACGTGGTGACCCACCGGACGGAGGACGGCATCGCCGGCCTCGAACAGGTCCAGCAGGCGCTGCGTGGGCGGATGACGGTGCTGGTCGGTCACTCCGGGGTCGGCAAGTCGACCCTGGTCAACGCCCTCGTGCCCGGCGTGGACCGGGCGATCGGCCATGTCAACGCGGTGACCGGCCGCGGCCGGCACACCTCGACCTCGGCGATCGCGCTGCCGCTGCCGGACGGCCACGGCGGCACCGACGGCTGGGTCATCGACACCCCCGGTGTGCGGTCCTTCGGGCTGGCGCACATCGACCCGGACCACATCATCGATGCATTCCCCGACCTGGCCGCCGGCACCGGCGGCTGCCCCCGCGGCTGCACCCACGACGAGGAGGAATGCGCACTGGACGCCTGGGTCGCCGACGGACGGGCAGGCGACAGCGGCCCCGCCCGGCTGGCGTCACTGCGCCGCCTGCTGCGCAGCCGGACCGGCGACGCGGACTCGCAGCAGGCCGAACCCCACGGGACCGACCCCCACGAAACCGACCCCCGCGAGACGGACTGAACCCATGCGGCCGGCTCCCGAGGCGCTCAACCGGCAACTGCTGGCCTTCGCCGAGGTCAAGCCGGCCCCCGGACGCTGGAAGTTCGCGCTGCACGTGCTGGCGATCGTGGTCGTCGCGGTGACGCTGATCAGCCTGCTGCTCGGGCCCAGCATGGGGCTGGTCGGCATCACCGGTGCCTTCCTCGGCTGGATCGCCCAGTCGCGCCCGATCCGCTCGCGGCTGGTGATCCTGGCCGGTCTCGACCTCACCTACATCGTCTGCGTGGCGGTCGGCGCGCTGGTCGGCGACGACCCGGTGCTGCTCACCCTGGTGCTCACCCTCATCTCCCTGGTCACGGTGCTCGGCTACAACTCGCTGGTCGCCGAACCGCCCGGCGCGATGTTCCTCATCATGGGGCCCGCCATCGCCTCGTACCTGCCGACCGTCGGCATCCCGGCCGGCAAAGTGGTGCTGGTCTGCGCGATCGGCTGCGTCAGCGCCTCGGCCGCCTCGGTGCTGCTGCAGCTGGTCACCCGTCCCCGGCACGCCGAACAGGACGCGTTGGACACCGCGGAGGAGGCCGTGGCGGCATACCTCGGCGCCGACCGGGCCACGATCCCCCGGCACCGGCTGGCCAGGTTGCGCGACCAGGCGTTCGCCTCCGTCTTCGGCGCCTCGATGATCCTGGAGGACGCGGTGGGTCGCCAACCCCGACTGCGCCAGTGGCGCCGGATGAACGCGTCCCTGCGCCACCTGCACCTGGCGATTATCCAGCAGGTCGTCACGGTGCACCTCCCGGGCCGGGAGGTGGTGGTCAGCGGTGTCGAGCACCGCCGCTACCTCGGCCGGCCCGACTGGTCCTATCTGCTGCGCTGGGGGTTGTCGCCGTCGTCGCTGCCCTGGCTGGCCGCCCGGCGGATGGCCACAGCGGTGCTGCTGACCTGCGTGGTGTCCTACGGGTTCCACATCGGCCACCCCTACTGGGCCGCGATGACCACCGCCCTGGTCATGTCGGTGACCGCCGACCGCCTCGCCCTCACCCGCCGCGCGCTGCACCGCATCACCGGCACGGTGATCGGCATCGCCGCGTTCTTCGCCATCCACGCCGCGCACCCCAGCGGTCTGGTGCTGCTGGTCATCGCGCTGTTCCTCGTCTTCTGCGTGCAGATGCTGGCGGTGCGCAACTACGCGCTGGGCGTCATCTTCGTCACCCCGATGGCACTGCTCATCAGCACCGCGGGCAACCCCTACCGGCCGGTCGGCGAGATCGCCGGCGAACGCGTGCTGGAGACCGTCGTCGGCGGCACCGCGTCGGTGCTGGTGATCTGGCTGATGGGCCGGCGCGCGCCGATCGCCCTGGTACGCCGGCAGTTCCGGCGTTCGCTGCGCTCCCTGGAACGACTGCTGCTGCTGATCGCCGACGGCCAGCAGAGCAGCGACCGCGGGTATGCCGCCCGTCGCGACCTCGGCTTCGAGCAACTGCAATGCGGCAACATCCTGCAACTGGCCCAGACGGATCTGCCCCGGACGCTGGCCGACTGGGATCTGCTGGAGACCTCGCTGAACGAGGCGTCATACATCGTGCTCGCGGCCTGCTGGACGACCGACCCGCCACGCGCCATCGACGCCGAACGGATGGCCGGGGTGCTGACCCGGATGATCGCGACGCTGCCCCCGGTCGGCACGAGGATGGTCGACGCCCGAATCATCGCCAGTGGTCTGCAACGCATGATGGACATCGGCAAACAGCTGAACAGTTCGTGAACAAATCGGGTCCGGCGCCGTCCCGATTTGCGCCGCACCCAGCTCGCGGCGTCATACTCGTGACCCGTGAGTGCCGAACTCTTCATTCTGATCCTGCTGGTGATCACCGCCGTGGGATTCGACTTCACCAACGGCTTCCACGACACCGGAAACGCGATGGCCACCTCGATCGCCACGGGTGCGTTGAAGCCCAAGACCGCTGTCGCACTCTCGGCGGTCCTCAACCTGGTCGGCGGCTTCCTGTCGGTGGAGGTCGCGGTCACCGTGACCACGTCGGTGCTGAAGATCCAGGACGGTGCCGGCGGCCTCGTCACCGGCATCGACGCCCAGGAGGCGATGTTCATCATCTTCGCCGGCCTGATCGGCGGCATCCTGTGGAACCTGCTCACCTGGCTGCTCGGCCTGCCCAGCAGCTCCTCGCACGCGCTCTTCGGCGGCCTGATCGGCGCCGGTCTGGCCGCGATCGGCACCAGCGGCATCAACTGGGACGGGCTCGTCGTGAAGGTGATCATCCCGGCGCTGCTGTCACCGGTCATCGCCGGAGCGGTCGCCGCCGTCGGCACGGTCGGGGTCTATGCGCTCAGCCGCACCGTACGCAAGAGCAAGCAGGAGAGCGGTTTCCGCTGGGGACAGGTGGCCACCGCCTCGCTGGTGTCACTGGCGCACGGCACCGGTGACGCGCAGAAGACCATGGGCGTCATCGCCCTCGCGCTCATCGCGCACGGCAGCCTGTCGGACCGGCAGATCGAGGCACACGGGCTGCCGGTGTGGATCATCGTGCTGTGTGCCGGCGCCATCGCGCTGGGCACCTACATCGGCGGCTGGCGCATCATCCGCACACTCGGCAAGGGCCTGGTCGAGATCGAGGCGCCGCAGGGTATGGCGGCGCAGGCGTCGGCCGCGGCGATCATCCTGACCTCCAGCAACCTCGGTATGGCGCTGTCGACCACCCACGTCGCGACCGGCTCGATCATCGGCACCGGCGTCGGCAAACCCGGCGCGACCGTGCGCTGGGGCGTGGCCGGCCGGATGGCCGCGGGCTGGCTGATCACCCTGCCGTGCGCGGCCATCGGCGGAGCGGTGAGCTTCTACATCGGCCACCTCATCGGTGGAGCGGCCGGCGCGATCGTGATCTTCCTGATCCTGGTCGCCCTGGCGGCATACATCTACTACCGCGCGCAACAGCAGAAGGTCGGCGCCGAAAACGTCAACGCCGAGTGGGACGACGGCGCGAAGGGTACAGGTGCGAAACCCGGCAAGAAGACGAAGGTTCCCACCGCCTGACCGGCGGCAGGACCGGCAGGACACAAGGGGATACAGGGCGAACAGGGCAATGGTTTCGAGATGAACATCGATTGGACGAGCATCGTGGACGGCACCGCGAAGGTGCTGGTCGTGGGCCTGCTGTTCGGCGCCGGCCTGCCCCTGCTGTTCACGATCGGCATACGACTCTGGGACATCGGCAGCGAGCACGAGCAGGAGGACGGCACCGTCACGGCCGGCAAGGCCGCCGCACTCTGGGCGGCATACGCCATCTTCGCGATCGTGGCCGCCGCCGTCGTGGTGGGCGTCCTCTACATCACCCACAAGAGCATCGACCACTACCTCGGGATCGAGCTGTTCTGATGACCATGGCTACCAATTTGCTGACCTCCGTCGTGGACTGGCTGCGCAAGGGCTACCCCGAGGGCATCCCGCCCAAGGACTTCCCGCCGCTGCTGGCGTTGCTGCAGCGCACCCTGAAGCCGGCCGACGTGCAGGCTGTCTGCGCACAGCTGATCGCGGACAACCCGGACGGGGAGATCTCCGCCGCGACCGTCGCCGAGGCGGTCGAGCGGCTCAAGTCCGCACCCCCCAGCGAGGACGAGGTGCAGGCCGTCGCGACTCGGCTGGAGTCCGTCGGCTGGCCCGCCACGCTGCCGGATTCGGTGGGGACCGACGACGATGACGAGGAGGAGGACGACAGCCCCGAGCGGGTCAACTTCTTCCAGCGCATCCTGGACTGGTTGCGCGCCGGCTACCCCGACGGCGTGCCGCCGACCGACCTGCCCCCGCTCTTCGCGCTGCTGCAGCGCCGGCTGACCAAGAAGGAGATCAAGAAGGTCGCCAAGGAGCTGATCGCCTCCAACAAGGTGCCCGGCGAGCCCAAGACGCCGATCTCCGAGGAGGAGGCGCAGGAACTGATGCAGCAGGTCGCGGGTGTCGTGCCGATCGAGGCCGACCTGGACCGGGTGCGCAAGCGGCTGGCCAAGAAGGGCTGGCCGCTGGTCTGACGCGGGTGGGCGTCTCCGCGGCGAACAACCCGCAACTGTCGTCACTTACTCGCCCGCACCCGCCCCCACCGGCGAACAATCCGCAACTGTCGTCACTTGCTCGTTGCCGCCGTCGCCCTTTGCCGGATCACCGGGCCCCCGACCGATAGGTTCGGGTGCATGCCGACGTATGACGACGACCTGCGCCTCGCCCACGTGCTCGCGGACGCGGTCGAGCCGACGAGCACCGGGCGCTTCCGCGCCGAGGACCTGCACGTCACGGCCAAGCCCGATCTGACACCGGTCACCGACGCGGACGTGGCGGTCGAGGAGATCCTGCGCGGCCAACTCAAGCGCGCCCGCCCCCGTGACGCGGTGCAGGGCGAGGAGCAGGCCACCGAGGGCAGCGGCCCGCGCCGCTGGATCGTGGACCCCATCGACGGCACCAAGAACTTCGTCCGCGGCGTGCCGGTGTGGGCGACGCTCATCGCGCTCGTCGACGACGGCGTCCCGGTCGTTGGGCTCGTCGCAGCGCCCGCGCTGGGCCGGCGTTGGTGGGCCGGCCTCGGCACCGGCGCATGGACGGGACGTTCCCTGTCGGGCGCGAAACGCATTGCCGTCTCAGGCGTTTCGAAGATATCCGACGCATCGGCCTCGGTCGCAGGGTGGCGCACCTGGGCGGACATCGACCGCCGGGACGCGCTCGTCGAGCTGATGGACGACGTATGGCGCGTGCGCAGTTACGGCGACTTCTGGGCACACATGCTGGTGGCCGAGGGCGCGATCGACTTCGCACCGGAGCCGGAGCTGGCCGTGCACGACATGGCCGCCCTCGCACCGATCGTCACCGAGGCCGGCGGACGCTTCACCGGACTGGACGGCAGGGACGGCCCGTGGAGCGGGAACGCGTTGTCCAGCAACGGTTTGCTGCACGACGAGGTGCTACGCCGTCTCGGCGACGCGAGCTGACGAGCGCACCACGGCCGGCAGCGCACCCCACCGTGCCGCCGGTCAGCGGCGACCGGCCGCCGAGGCGAAACCGAGCCAGGTGTGCCGGTTGCCCGCCCAGCACCAGCCAACCTTGGCCGCGCTGCGTCGTGCCGTGCCGTCCCGCCCGGTGCCGCCGCTGATCCAGAGCGCGGGCGTGCGCGCGTCCAGTTTCCCGGTCTTCGGCTTGCGCTTGCGGGAGCCGATGCACATGAAGCAGTGATTGGGCTCCAACTGGTGCGGTTCCTGCAGCAGCCAGCTGATGCCCTCGCTGATCGTCAGCGGTGTCCGGCCCGAGCCCGTCAACTCGGGCAACGCCTCGTCCGGGCTCCAGTTGCGCAGTTCGTCGCCGCGCTGTGGATCGTCCACCAGATAGAGCCGCCCGTCCGGCACTGCCAGCTGCGGAATGTTGGCGAACTCGGCCAGGTCCGTCATGTCCTCCACCACGAATCCGGGCTTGCCGTCCCGAATCAGCAGCGGTGCCAACGCTGCCGCCGGCACCAGTGACGGGTGCACCACGACGAGTGCCGTGCCGCCGGGGTCCGCAGGTGCTGCGGCGCGGAAGGCGTCCGCGGACAGTCCGGCGAGCTCGTGCACGCCCAGTTCGAGATACCGCTCCAGCTGATCCTGCACGTCTCGCACGTCATACCTCTCGTCGTCGGCGCCCGCAGTGCACCGGTCCCCCCGGTGCATGGACGCAACGTTCCCGACCCCGGCGCGGGTTCCGGGAAGGCCCTGCGGCATACTCTTTCGATTTCGAATATCGACGCGTGGCACACTGAACGCGAACGTCGCATGTCTGCAGAGGAGCCCCCATGACCATCACCGCACCGGACGTCGCCCAGCGCCGCGAGCTGAAGACGCCGATCCCTGGACCGCGTTCGCAGGAGCTGGCCACGCGTCGCAGCTCCGTGGTCGCCGCCGGCGTCTCGTCGACGATGCCCGTGTATGCCGCCCGCGCCGCCGGCGGTGTCATCGAGGACGTCGACGGCAACACGCTCATCGACCTGGGCTCGGGCATCGCGGTCACCACGGTCGGCAGCTCGGACCCGCGAGTGGTCGCGAACGTGCAGCGGCAGGTCGCCGAGATCACCCACACCTGCTTCATGATCAGCCCCTACGAGGGTTATGTCGCGGTCGCCGAGAAGCTGGCCGAGCTGACGCCTGGCGACCACGCCAAGAAGTCGGCGTTGTTCAACTCCGGCGCCGAGGCCGTCGAGAACGCCGTCAAGATCGCTCGCTACGCCACCGGCCGACAGGCCGTCGTCGCGGTCGACCACGCCTACCACGGCCGCACCAACCTGACGATGGCGCTCACCGCGAAGTCGATGCCCTACAAGAAGGGCTTCGGCCCCTTCGCGTCCGACGTCTACCGCGTGCCGACGTCATACCCCTTCCGCGACCCGGAGGGTATGACGGGCGAGGAGGCTGCACAGCGCGCGATCACCATGGCGGAGAAGTCCGTCGGCGCCGACCAGATCGCGGCGTTCATCATGGAGCCGATCCAGGGCGAAGGCGGTTTCATCGTGCCGGCGCCGGGCTTCCTGGCCACGATGGCGAAGTGGTGCACCGACAACGGCATCGTCTTCATCGCCGACGAGGTGCAGAGCGGATTCGCCCGCACCGGTGAGTGGTTCGCGGTCGACCACGAGGGTGTCGTGCCGGATCTGGTCACCACCGCCAAGGGCATCGCCGGCGGTTTGCCGCTGGCCGCGGTGACCGGTCGCGCGGAGTTGATGGACGCGGTCCACCCCGGTGGCCTGGGTGGCACGTACGGCGGCAACCCGGTCGCTTGCGCGGCCGCGCTCGGCGCCATCGAGACGATGGAGCAGGACGGTCTGCTGGACCGGGCCAAGCACATCGAGGAGATCGCCACCGCGAAGCTGCACGAGATCGCCGGCACCACCGCCGTCATCGGCGAGATCCGGGGCCGCGGCGGCATGCTCGCGGTCGAGATCGTCAAGCCCGGCACCAAGGAGCCGGACGCGGCCCTCACCGCGGCCGTCGCCAAGCGGTGCCACGAGCAGGGGGTGGTCATCCTGACCTGCGGCACCTTCGGCAACGTCATCCGGCTGCTGCCGCCGCTGGTGATCAGCGACGAACTGCTGCTCGAGGGTCTCGGCGTCCTGGGCGACGCCTTCGCGGAGCTCGCCTGACGACCAGCGCCATCAACCGAGCGGACACACAACTACCGAGCGGACACGAAATACCGGCGATCATGCCCGGTATTTCGTGTCCGCTGAGTGTGTTTTGTGTCCGCTCGGTGCATCAGACGGCGAGATCGTGGACCGTGCGGCCGTCCGACAGCGACGCCGTCGCCGGCCGCTTGTCGAACTCGCGGAAGCTCTTGCGCACCAACGGCATCAACGCCACCCAGAAGTACGCCACCCCGACGGTCATCGTCGCCGCCCGCAGGCCGACGAGCGCCGCGAGTCCACCGCCCAGCAGGCCGCCGAACGGGATCAGTGACCAGCACAGCGATGTGTTGAGCGCACTCACCCGGCCCACCAGGTGTCTCGGGATCCGTTCGAAGATCACCGCGCCCAGGATCGGGTTGCAGAATCCGGAGACGAAGCCGACGACGGCCAGCACCGCGGCCATCGCCCACATCGGGGTGTCGAACGCGAAGATCGAGAAGCGCGGTATGCCGGCGACCACGAAGCACAGCGTGTAGATCGGCAGTCGCGGCAGGCGCTCCCCCACCGCCGCTGCGGTCAGCGCACCGAGGATCGACGGCCCGGCCATCACCGCGAGGACCAGTCCGACCGCGCCGGCGCCCTGACCGGTGTCGTGCGCCCAGACCGGCAGCAGCACCGCCGTCCACGCCTGGTCGAGCAGGTTGGTGACCGACACCATCGTGGTGATGCCGACCAGCACCGCATCCCCGCGCAGGAAGTGCCATCCCTCGACCAATTGCTGCCGGTATGACGCCTCTGCCCCAGCCTGTCCCGAAACCTCCTGAGGCCGTTGCGATGTGGCGCTGGGCACTCCGCGCGAGATGAAGGCCGCAGCGACCGCGAACGTCACGGCGTTGACCAGCAACGCCTGCGGTGCGCCGATCATCGCGACGACGGCACCGGCCGCGGCGGCGCCCACTGTGCCGCCCAACCGCTCGATCGCGCCCATCACGCCGGTGACCTGCTCCAACGGCACGGCACCCTGCTCGGCGACCACCGGCACCAATGCCGACTTCGCGCCGTCCGAGGGGCCACGCACCGCACCCATCAGCGCCGAGATCGGCACCAGCCAGACAAGCTGCAGCATCCCGGCCCACTGCAGCAGCGGAATCGCCCCGACGATCAGCACGCTGCACGAATCAGACGTCACCGCAACGGCTTTCGCGCCGATGCGGTCCACGATGGGGCCGCCCAGGGCCTTGGCCACGACATACGGCAGCATCTCGGCGAAGCCGACCACTCCGGTCCAGACCGCGGAGCCGGTCATCGTCAGCACCAGCCACGGCACCGCGATCTGGGACAGCCGGGTGCCCGAGATCGAGAACGCCTCGGCCACCGCGAGCGCAGCGAACGGCTTGCGGCTGCCGGTCATCGCGACCCACCGTCGTCGTCGTGGTGCGCAAGCGCACCCGGGCGCGGGAAGGAGTGGAACTGGAAGACGAACGGGACCGCGTCGGCGGGGGCGTCCTGTCGGTCCGACGACTGCTCGAGCATCTCGGTCATGATCGCCTGGACCGCCTCCTTGACCCGGCGGACCTGATCCGGGGTCAGGTAGAGGTTCCAGTCGCTGGCGCCCGCCAGGTCGGCCCACTCCTTGGGCAGCTCGGGCGTCTCTGCCGCGGCCTGCACGATCTGCTGGGCGGCCTGTTGCGCCACGACGCCGTGGTAGGCGCCCAGCAGCACGTCGTGCTCCTCGGCGTCGGCGACGTCCGAGGGTGCTGTCTCGGTCGACTCGTGCGCAGCCTTCCACCAGCGATCGCGCTTGGTCCCGCGCGCGGTGTCCTCGACCACCAGTCCCGCCTCGGCGAGTTGGCGCAGGTGGTAGCTGGTGGCGCCGGAGTTCAGCCCCAGCTGCGCCGCCAGTGACGAGGCCGTCGCCGGGCCGTCCAGTCGGAGCCGGGTCAGCATGGTCAGCCGGACCGGATGCGCCATCGCCTTGAGCTGGTCCAGATCCGGGCGCACGCGGTTGATCTCACGTCGTCCGCCTGTCGCCATACGGCGAAGGTACACCGCAAAGAAGTATTTGCAAAGATATCTTTGCGATCTTGCCGCTGCCCTTCCCACCCCGGCACCGAACGGACACAAACCGCATCGAGCGGACACGAAATACGGGCCGCAGGCGCCCGTATTTCGTGTCCGCTCGGCGGTTTTGTGTCCGCTCGGTTGGGGATGCTGCTGGTTGCTCGGTCGGTCGGTCGGTCGAGTGGTTCGTCAGGCGGTTGGTCGGTCGGTCGGTCGGGCGCCGGCCGCCGGGCGCGCTACTCGGGGCGGACCGACGTGCCGGGCGCTGCGTGGCCGCGTGCGTCGGCGAGCTTCTTGCGCAGCGAGCGCACCACGTCGCGTGCCTCCTCCCGGGTGGCCGCGGCGGGCGGCGAGCCCCACATCTTGCGGCCATTGGGCTCGGCCAGGAACAGCACCGAGACCACGCCGATCGCGCCGGCGATGATCAGGTAGTAGGCCGGCCAGTTCAGGTCCCCCGTGAGCGTGACCAGCGCCCCGACGACCACCGAGGTCGTGCCGGCGAACAGCGAGATGGACACGTTGAACGCGATCGACAACCCGCCACCGCGCACCTTCGTCGGGAAGAGCGTCGGCAGCGTCGAGGGCATGGTGGAGGAGAAGCAGATCAACAGCATCGCCATGATCAGCAGACCCGCGAAGACGCCCACGGTCGTCTGCGAGCGCACCAACGCGATCATCGGCAGCGCGAGCACGATGAGCCCGATCGCGCCGACCCAGCAGATCGGCTTGCGGCCCACCCGGTCCGAGAGCATGCCCAGCAGCGGGATCGTGAACAGTGCCAGCACCATGACCGCGATCTGGATGATCTGCGAGGTGGTGTCGGAGACCTGGCCCTCGCCGGACGGCAGGGTGTCGGTCACGTAGGTCGGCATGTATGACGTCAGCATGTAGTTGGTGACGTTCCAGACGAGCACCAGCCCCATGCAGACCAGCATGTAGGGCCACAGACGCAGGATGCGGCGCAGCTCGCCGCCGGACTGCTCCTTCTTGTTCTCCTTCTCCCGCTCTTCGGACTGCTTCTCCAGCTCCAGGTATGCCGGGGTGTCGGCCAGTTTGGTGCGCAGGTAGACACCGACCAGGCCCAACGGGAGACCGACGAAGAAGGGGATGCGCCAGCCCCAGGACAACAACTGGTCGTGCGACAGCACGCCGTCCATGACGGTCACCATGATCGCGCCGAAGAGGTAGCCGGTGAAGGTGCCGAACTCCAGCCAGCTGCCCCAGAAGCCGCGCTTGCGGTCGGGGGCGTATTCGGCGATGAAGGTCATCGCATTGCCGTATTCACCGCCGGTGGAGAAGCCCTGCACCAGCCGGGCCAGCAGCAACAGCAACGGCGCCAGGATGCCGATCGAGCTGCGGCTGGGGATGCAGCCGATGGCGAAGGTACCCAGCGCCATCAGCACCATCGTCATCGCCAGCACCTTGTTGCGGCCGATCCGGTCCGCCAGCGGCCCGAAGAACATGCCACCGAAGGGGCGGACGAGGAATGCCACCGCGAAGAGCCCGAAGGTCGCGATGGTGCCCGCCGCGTCGCTCAGGCCGTCGAAGAAGACCTCCTTGATGGTCGGCTCGAAGTAGGCGTAGACGCCGAAGTCGTACCACTCCGTGACGTTGCCGATCGCGGCCGCGCCGATCGCTCTGCGGATGATCCCGGGCTCGGTGACGACGACGTCACTGACCGCCCAATCCTGCGGCTGCTCAGTCGGTTCCAACGTCTGCACGGATGGACTCAGCTCCTTGTCGAATACGGGTGGACAACCCTTCGACGTTTTCAAGAGTCACCGGCCGAGTCAACTTCGGACGGCTCCTGCCACCGTACGATGACGCGAAAGGACCCGACAGATCCCAGCTATCCCAGGGTGACCCGACGGCCTCTCGTGCCATCGGTCACACTTACTGGCGATGACCTCTGACGACACCTATCCCACCCTCGATCTGGCCCTGCGTGTGGGTGAGCTGTTGCTCTCGTCCGGTGCCGGCGCGGCCGATGTGAGCGTGCAGATGCAGAACGTCTGCATCGCTTGCGGGCTGCGCGGAGTGAGTGCCAGCGTCACCTTCACCGAGCTGCAGCTGACCCACCAGCAGTCCCCCGACGACCCCGGCCTGATCCAGGTGCGCAACGTCACCCAACGCGAGATCGACTACGAGGACCTGACCCGCGTCGACTGGCTGGTGCGCGACCTGGTGTCCGGCCGGATCGACCGCGAGGAGGCTCGTGCGGCGCTGGCCCAGATCGTCTCCTCCGGTCACGAGCGCTCCCGTCGTGTGGTGACGCTCGGCTGGGGCGTGATGGGTTTGGGGGTCGGCCTGCTGCTCGGCGCACGCCCCATCGTCATCGCCGCGGCCTTCTTCGGCTCCATGGGCATCGACGTCATCCAGCGCTACCTGAGCCGGCAGCGGCTCCCGACCTTCTACCAGCAGGTCGCCGGCGGCCTCTTCGCCACCCTGCTGGCCGTGTTCGTCATCGCCACCGGCCTGAGCGAGCATCCCAGCCGGATCGTCAGCGCCGGCATCATCCGACTGCTGGCCGGGGTGAGTTACATGGGTGCGGTGCAGGATGCCCTCACCGGTTTCCCGTTGACCGCGGCAGCACGATCGCTCGAGGCCACGCTGGCGACCGCGGGAGTCATCGCCGGCGTCAGCGGCGGTCTGACGATCGCGACCGCAGTCGGGGTGAAGCTGGTGAACCTGACGCCCGGGGCGAGCGCCTACCCCTCGTTGCCGCAGATGGCGATCGGCGGCGCGATCACCTCCGCTGCGTTCGCGTTCTCGTCCTACGCGCCCGCCCGGGCACTGTTGCCCACCGGCGTCCTCGGCCTGGTGTCGGCGTCGGCGTTCATCCTCGCCTACCGTGCGGGCCTCGGCGTCTCGTGGCCCTCGGCGATCGCCGCGGTCCTGGTCGGTCTGGTCAGTTACACCATCGCCGCGCGCATCAAGGTGCCGACGCTGGTGCTCGTGGTGGCCGGGGTCGTTCCCCTGCTGCCCGGTCTGTAGATCTACCGCGGCCTGGCGCACCTGTCCGCCGACGAACCCGGCGGCCTGGTCGAGCTGATCAACGCCTCGGTCATCCTGCTCGCCCTGGCCGCCGGCGTGATCTTCGGGGAATACGTCGCGCAGCCGCTGCGCCGGGAGGGCCGCCGCCTCGAGCAGCGACTCTCCGGTCCGCGCCTGGTGGGGCCGCTCACCGTCCGGTCGGCGCGTCGGCGGAAGCGGGCTGCACAACGGTGACCTCACCGATGCCGAGCTCGCGGATCCCGTCGGCGTGCGCGTCGGCGTCGCCGACCAGCACGATCGTGCGGGGTTCGTCGACCCACTTCGCCCACGCCGCATCCAGGTCGGCCGGGGTGAGCGTCGCCAGCTGCTCCAGGTATGCCGAGACGAATTCGGTTCCCAGGCCATTGGATCGGAGCACCGCGGCCTCGTCGGCGACGGCGTCCGCGGTGGCGTAGCGCGCCGGCGCCGTCTTGCCGATGAAGTCGGTCGCCGCGCGTGTCTCCTCGTCGGTGAAACCGCTACGGGCCTCGTCGAGGATCTCCAGCGTCAGGCGCATCGCCTCCACCGTCACGTCGCTGCGGACCGAGCCGGAGACCAGGAACACCCCGCCCTCGACGCGGGGACGAAACGCCGCCCGGAACCCGTAGGTGTAACCCTTCTCCTCGCGCAGCACCGCGTCCAGCCGGGCGTTCGGCGATCCGCCGAGCACGAAACTGAGTGCCGGATATGGCGCCCAGCCACCTGCCACCTGCCGGTCGGGTCCGTAGCACCCGAGGTAGATCTCGGTCTGCACCGCACCCGGCCGGTGCACGAACCGCACCCGAGTCTGCCCCTGCGCAACCAGGGCAGCAGGCGAATCGTCTTGCGGCGCGGCGCCTTCCACCTGCCAGCTGCCCAGCGTCGCTTGCAGGTCGCGCAGTGTCTGGCCCTCGTCCAGCTCACCGGCGACCACGACCGTCGCCCCCTCGGGCCGGACCCACCGTGCGTGGAATGTGGCGCAGTCCTCGGGGGTGATCGCCGCCACGGTGTCGGCGGTGCCGCCGGCGGGCCGCGCGGCGCGCGACCGCTGATCGTAGAAGTTGGCCGCCCACTCCTTGGCGGCACGCATGTCCGGGGAGGCAGCTTCGTGCTCGATCTCGGCCAGTCGCTGCCGCGCATGCCGGGCGACCTCTTCCTGCGGGAACGCCGGCTCGCGCAAGCACTCGGTGACCAACTCCCAGCCACGCGCCGATTGCGCTGCGGCGGCATCGGTTTCGACGGTGAGACCGCGTGCGCCATACCCCGCGCCATAGGCGATGCCACCCAGCTCGAACAGCTCGGCCATCTGGTCGGCGGTGTGACTACGCGTGCCCTCGTCCATCGTGCGCGCGACCAGGGTGGCGACGCCTTCGAGCCCGCGGGGTTCGACCGCGATCGGTGACGGGACGATCAGCCGGGTCGAGGTGATGTGCTGGCCGGGCCGGTCGTAGAGCAGCACCTCGATGCCGTTGTCGAGCAGGTGCCGGCTGGCGGCCGGGAACTGCCAGGGCCGGGCGACGGGCACGGCGGGTCGCGGTTGCACCATCAGTGCTGCTCCTTGCGGTAGATCACGGCGGCGGCCGCCTCGGGCCGGATCCAGGTGGCGGCGCTCTCGGCGATCTCCGATGCGGTCACCGCCCTGATGCGGTCCAGATAGGTGTTGAGATGGTCGGGGTCGTCATACAGCAGGGTGTTGCCGCTGATGACGTCGGCGCGCTCATCGGGCTGTGCCAGGCTCTGCAGCCACCAGCGCTCGACGTCCGCGAGCGCCGCGGCCAGCTCGGTATCGGTGGGCGGTTCCGTGGCCAGGCGGCGCAACTCGGCGCCGATGGCACCCTCCACCTCCTCGACCGGCACCCCGTCGGCGATGTCGACGATGAGCGCTCCCATCGACGTCCCGTCGACCCGGGCCCCGGCGTTGCGGGACACGTGCGTGACGACCTGATCCCGGCGCACCAGTCGCCGGTAGAGCCTCGAGGTGGCCAGTCCGGCCAGCAGGTCGAAGGCCAGCTCGGCGCGGAGGAAGTCGTCGGTGCCGCCCGCGGGCAGCCGGAAGCCGAGATAGAGCCGGTCGGAGGGCACGTCGCCGGTGCGTTCGAAACGGCCCGGCTCAGCCATCGGCGGCAGCGGCGCGGCGAGCGGACGCGGTGGCGGCACCTGCGGGTTGGTCAGTTCACCGAAATACTTTGTCACCAGGTCGAATCCGTCGTCCGGCTCGATGTCGCCGACGAGTGTGAGCACGGTGTTGTTCGGCCGGTAGTGACGGCTGTAGAAGTCGCGCACGTCGGTCAGCGATGCCGCATCCAGGTCATCCATCGAGCCGATGGTCGTGTGGTGGTAGGGGTGTCCCTCGGGGAAGACGAGCGCGGTCAGCTCGGCATACGCGGTGCCGTAGGGCACGTTGTCGTAGCGCTGGCGCTTCTCCTCCTTGACCACGTCGCGCTGGTTGTCCAGGTTGTCCTGGGTCAGTGCCGGCAGCAGCCGCCCGTGCCGATCGGCCTCCAGCCACAGCGCGAGCTCCAGGGCACCGGTGGGCACCACCTCGAAGTAGTTGGTGCGGTCCACCCAGGTGGTCGCGTTCAGTTGGGCGCCCTGCGCCAGCAGCGCGGCGAAGTGCTCACCCTCGGCGACGTTCTCCGACCCCTGGAACATCAGGTGCTCGAACAGGTGCGCCAAGCCGGTGCGGCCGGGTTGCTCGTGCCGGGAGCCGACGCCGACCCACAGATTGACCGCCACGGTCGGCACCGAATGATCCGGCGAGACCACCACTCGCAGACCGTTGTCGAGGCGGTGGGTGGCGATCGGGTAATGAGGCCGCATGTCGGCACACACTACGGACCTGCTCCCGTAGCGCTCGTCCGGGGAGTCCGGCGCCGGTCAGGAGGTGGCGTCGTCGCCCTTGCGCGCACGCTCGGGCAGCGGTCGTCCGACGCCCAGCTCGACCCGCGGGTTGAAGTCGTCGCCGAGCTGCTGCAGGGCGAGGCGGGCGAAGATCTGCTGCTCGGTCGCGGTCCGCTCGCCCCGCGAGCGGCCGAGGAAGGACACCGCCCAGTGGAAGAAGGTGGTGATCTGGCTCTTGAAGCCGATGATGTACCACAGGTGCACGGCCAGCCACATGACCCAGGCGAGGAAGCCGGACAGCCGTAGCTTGCCGACGCTGGCGACCGCGCTGAATCGGGAGATGGTGGCCATCGAGCCCTTGTCGAAGTAGTGGAAGTGCGCGTCGGTGGCCTCGCCCTTGAGCCGGTGCACGATCTGTTTCGCGGCGAACTTCCCGCCCTGTATGGCGACCTGTGCGACACCGGGCAGGTTGTCCAGCGAGATCATGTCCCCGACGACATACACCTCGGGGTGGCCGGGCAGCGTGAGGTCGGGGTTGACGCTGATGCGTCCGGCCTTGTCGAGGTCGGCGCCGGTCTGCTCACTGAGAGTCTTGCCCAGACCGCTGGCCTGCACACCGGCCGCCCAGACCTTGGTGAGCGCCGGCACACGCTCGGTGCTGCCGTCCGGTGAGCGGTATTCGATGCCCTCGGCGTCGACGTCGGTGACCATCGCGTTGAGCCGGACGTCCACGCCGAGCTCGGTCAGTCGCTGCTTGGCCTTCTTGCCGAGCCGCGAGCCGAAACTGCCCAGCACCTTGTCGGCACCGTCCAGCAGGATGACGTGCGCCTCCTCCGAGGCGATGTGCCGGAAGTCGCGTGGCAGGGTGCGCCGGGACAGCTCGGCGATCTGGCCGGCCATCTCGACGCCGGTCGGGCCGGCGCCCACCACGACGAAGGTCATCAACCGCTCCAGGTCCTGCTCGCGCCCCGAGGCGGCGGCCAGCTCGGCGAGTTCGAAGGCGCCGAAGATCCGTGCCCGCAGCTCCAGGGCATCGTCGATGCTCTTCATGCCCGGGGCGAACTCGGCGAACTGGTCGTTGCCGAAGTAGGACTGACCGGCGCCGGCGGCGACGATCAACGAGTCGTAGTCATAGGTCGTCTCGACGGTGAGCGCGGTGGCCGTCACGGTGTGCGCCTCGAGATCGATGTCGTGGACCGTCCCGAAGGCGACCTCGACGTTCTTCTGCTTAGCCAGCACCTCACGGGTCGTCGGGGCGATCAGGCCCTCGGACAGGATCCCGGTCGCGACCTGGTAGAGCAGCGGCTGGAAGAGGTGATAGGCGGTCGAGGAGATCACCGTCACGTCGACGTCCTCGCCGGCGAACTTGCGAGCGGCGAAGAGACCACCGAAGCCCGAGCCGATGATGACCACCCGGTGCCGATCGGTCGGCAGGTGTCCATGAGCGGGGCGTGGGGTGTCCTGCGGGGTGTTGGCGGAGACGGTCATCAGCACCTGCCTTTGTCGATGAATTGCGGCGAGACGTCGAGAGGCTGCGACGAAACGAACTGCGACGGGTCGTGTGGATGGCTCCTACCCGCAAGGTTAGTGGAGGCAAACCGGGCGGTGGTCGCCCCGGGTTACGCTGGGCGCCAGTGCGCGTGGCGTCCGTTCGGCCGCGCTCCCCCGCAGATGTCGCTTGTATGGAGGCTTCGATGAGCAACCCGCACGACCCTTCGCAGCCGGACCAGGGCCAGCAGCAGTGGGGTCAGCCTGCCCAGTCGCAGCCCGCCCGGATCGACTGGCAATCCGACCCGGCGCGGCCGGATCAGGCGCCCTGGCAGGGTCCGGCGGCATTCGCCCCGCCGGCGTCGCCGCAGCAGGAGTCACCGCAGCAGGAGTCGCCGCAGCAGGAGTCAACGCGGCAGGAGTCACCACAGCAGGAGTCGCCGGAGGCTCCCCAGCAGTTCACGCCGCCTCCCGGGCACGACCAGCCGTGGGTCTCCGCCGGCACCGCACAGACCGCGCAGGAGGTGGCCGAGCACTGGCAGTCGTCGCAGGAGGCCGCGCAGGGCGCGCCGCCCGCGCCATACCCGGCGCCGAGCGCACCGGTCGCCGAGCACTACCAGCCGCCGGCGCCCGACCAGCAGGCACCGCAGCAGCAGTGGCCGTCGTATGACGCCCCGGCAGCCCCCGCATCTCCGGCACAGCAGGGCGGGCCGATCAACGAGGCCGCCACGGTCACGACGCCGGCGGTGGAGGAGCCGGCGGATCAGGAGCCCGAGGCGCTCACGATCGGCCGCGGTCGCGGCAACTCGATCGTGCTGGACGACATGCTGGTGTCCCGGCAGCACGTGCGGATCACCGCCGACGCCGATGGGCTCGTCCTGGAAGATCTCGGCAGCCGCAACGGAACCTACGTCAACGGGCGGCGCGTCGAACGCACGCACCTGTCCGAGGGTGACCGCATCGGCATCGGCGCGGCCACGTTCGAGGTCCGCGACGGCTGGCTCCTCAATGTCTGAGCGACGCGGCGTCCGGCGGGCCGGATCTCGGTAGGGTGCAGCCCGGGAAGGGACGCAGCAGCGCTGCGCCGCATCGACATACATGGGGGCAGTGGCCATCGCTACCAACTTCTCCGTCAGCGTCACCTGTGAGGGGCGCACCGTCACGGTGGGCGCGGGCCGCACGGTCGTGGTCGGCCGCGGCCTCGACTGCGACCTGGTGATCACCGACGCCCTCGCGTCGCGACGCCACGCAGAGTTGCACCTGGACGGCACCCAGCTGACCGTCACCGACCTCGGCAGCTCCAACGGCACCTTCCTGGACGGTGCACGGATCAGTGCACCCGCGCCGGTCGGGCCGGGCAGCATCCTGCGCATCGGCGGTGCCGCCGGACCGCAACTGCAGTTCGCCGCGACACCGGCCCGCGCCGCCGTCCGGACCCCGCAGCCGGCCACCGCCGCCGTGTCGCCCGGTCAGCTGCCCGCCGCCCGGGCGCGCGTGGCGAGCCAGCCGCTCCCGACCAGGGTCACGAAGCAGCGGGTGGCGTTGCCGTCGTCGCCGAGCAACACCGGCGTGGTCTTCGAGCGCTACTCGTTGCCGAGCGGCCCGCTCGAGCAGCGCGCGCCGCTGGACCGGTCCGGCCGTGCCACGGTCACCGGCTCCACACCGCAGGTGATGCCGGTCGACGCCGGCCCGGCGAGTGGCCGCGGCGGCGCGATCACCATCGGGCGCGGCCTGGAGAACCAGATCGTCGTGGACGATCTGCTCGCCTCCCGCCAGCACGCTCGACTGGTCCCCGCGCGCGGCGGGTATGACGTGCAGGATCTCGGCAGCCGGAACGGCACCTATGTCAACGGCCAACGCATCATGGCCGCCCATCTCGGGGAAGGCGATCTGCTGGCGGTCGGCCACCCCCGCTTCACGGTCCGCCAGGGGCAGTTGGTCGCCAGCGTCGACGAGGGCGACGTCAACTTCGTCGCCAACCACCTCAGCTTCACCCTGCCCGACGGCAAGAAGCTGCTGGACGACGTGTCGTTCGCGCTCGAGGGCTCCAGCCTGCTGGCGATCATCGGCCCGTCCGGTGCCGGCAAGTCGACCATGCTGAAGGCGCTGATCGGTTCGCAGCCGGCGACCGAGGGCGAGGTCTACTACGACGGCCGGGACCTCTACCAGAACTTCCAGGACCTGCGGCACCGCATCGGCGTCGTCCCCCAGGACGATGTGGTGCACCGGCAACTGACCGTGCAACAGGCGCTGCGTTTCGCCGCCGAGCTGCGCTTCCCCGACGATCTGCCGGCCGAGCTGCGCGAGCGGCGGGTCGATGAGGTGATGGACGAACTCGGGTTGACCGCGCACGCCCACACCAGGGTCGACAAGCTGTCCGGCGGCCAGCGCAAGCGCACCTCCGTCGCGCTGGAGCTGCTGACCCAGCCGTCCCTGCTCTTCCTCGACGAACCGACCTCCGGGCTCGACCCGGGGTTGGACAAACAGGTGATGCAGACGCTGCGGCAACTGGCCGACGGCGGCCGCACGGTCGGCGTCATCACCCACAGCGTCGCCAACCTCAACGTCTGCGACAAGGTGCTGTTGCTGGCGCCGGGCGGCAAGGTCGCCTACTTCGGTCCGCCGAACGAGCTGCTGTCCTTCTTCGGCGCGGTCGACTTCGCCGACGTGTTCACCTCCGTCACCGCCGACCCGGACGGTGCCCAGCGGCGCTTCAAGGAGTCACCGCTGGAGGACGAACAGGTCGAGGGCCCGCTCAGCGCGCCGCGCCGGGAGCCGCCGCCGCTGGAGAAGCCGCCGCGGCAGCAGAGCATCCCCTCCCAGCTGTCCACCCTGGCCCGGCGGCACGTCCGCGTCATACTCGCCGACCGTGGCTACTCGGCGTTCATGCTGGTGCTGCCGATCGCGTTGGCGCTGGTCGCGATGCTGGTGCCGGGCGACTTCGGCCTGCAGCAGCAGCCGCCGATCGGCAAGGGTCCCGGCCAGGTGCCCTTCCACACCACCGAGCCGTTGCAACTACTGGTCTTCCTGATCATCGGTGCGGTGTTCATGGGCACCGCGGCGACCATCCGGGAGCTGGTCGGTGAGCGGGCGATCTATCACCGGGAGAAGGCGGTCGGGCTGTCGCCGCAGGCCTACCTGGCCGGCAAGCTGACCATCTTCGGCGTGCTGACCCTGCTGCAGTCGATCCTGATGGTCGCCCTGGTGAGCATCCGCAAGCCGATGCCGGACAGCGCGGTGCTGCTCGGCTCGCCGATGGTGGAGATCATCGTGGCGTGCTGGCTGACGGCGTTCGCCGCGGCTTCGCTCGGCCTGCTGCTGTCGAGTGTGGTGATGACCTCCGAGCAGGCCATGCCGGCCCTGGTCATCTCGATCATGGCGCAGTTGGCGTTGTGCGGCGGGCTCTTCCCGGTGGGCGGCCGAGTCGGGCTGGAGCAGTTCTCCTGGCTGACGCCGGCCCGTTGGGGGTATGCCGCCTCCGCCGCGACGACCGACGTCCGCAACATCCTGGCCTCGCAGACCGACCCGCTGTGGAAGCATTCCTCCGGCGTGTTCGTGCTCGAGATCGTGATGCTGCTGGTCCTCGCCGCCGGGTATGCCGCCATCACGCAGTGGCGGCTGGCCCGCAAGGTCGTCGACTGAGCCGAGCCGTCAACTGGTGATGTCCTTGCCGTCGAAGCGGGCCCAGGCGGCCAGCAGGAACACCACGGCATAACCCAGCGCGAGCAGCAGACCGTCGCGGATCCCGCTGAAGTCGGGCGGATTGCGCATCAACTCGGCGAACGCCGTCCAACGATGGACCAGCAGCCAGGGGTGCAGCCAGGCGATCTGCGGGATGGCGTCCAGCACCCACATGGTCGCTGTGACGATCATGACCGCGACCGTGGCGGCGATGGGCTGCTCGGTGAGGGTGGACAGGAAGAGGCCGAGGGCGCCGAGCGCGCAGAGCCCGACCGCGACATACAGGGCGGAGATGAGCAGCCGCCACAGGCCGATGCCGAGCGAGATCCGGTCACCGGACAGCGTGGTGAGCGGTCCGGTGCCGAACAGCAGCACGCCGACGAGGGCGCTCACGATCGTCACGGTCAACGCGGCGATGAACGAACCCGCAACGATGCCAAGGTATTTGACCACCAGCACCCGGGTCCTGCCGGCGGGGACCGTCAGCAGATAGCGCAGGGTACCGGCGTGCGCCTCACCGGCGATCGCGTCACCGGAGACCATGGCTATCGCCAGCGGGAAGAAGAGCGTCAGCTCGAAGGTGAGCGCGGCGAAGGCCAGGAAGACTCCGTTGCCGACGATGTCGTCCACGAAGCTGGGCGGCCCTCCCCCGCGCGGGTTGCTCTCGGTGAGCCGGACCGCGACGCCGAGACAGATCGGCATGGCGGCCAGGACGAGCAACCCGGCCTGGTTGCGGCGCCGCCCCATGATGAGGCGCAGCTCGGAGCCGAAGAAACGCAGTAGCGGGGTGTGGGTCATGCGCGCACCTCGAAGCCCTCGCCGGTGAGTGACACGTAGAGATCCTCCAGGCTGGGCCGGTCGATGGCGAATCGGCGCAACCGGACACCGGCAGCGCCGAGCGCCGCCGAAAGGTCTTCTGCCGGTTGACCTTCGGGTATGCCGGTGACGACCTCGCCGGTCGCGTGCAGGCCGGCGACCCCGAGGCCGTCCAGCACCTGCAGCGCCTGCCGGGCGTCCGGAGTGTGCACCACCAGCTGCGCGGTCTGGGTTGCGCGCAGCTCCTCGATGCTGCCCTGCGCGACGAGCCGCCCGGCGCGCATGACACCGATGTGCGAGCAGATCTGTTGGATCTCGGCCAGTAGATGGCTGGAGATCAGGACCGTGATGCCGTCCGCGGCGAGGCTGCCGACCAGGTGACGGACCTCCCGGGTGCCTTGGGGGTCGAGTCCGTTGGTCGGCTCGTCGAGGACCAGCAGGTCGCGCGGTGTCAACAGCGCCGCGGCGATCGCCAGGCGCTGCTTCATGCCCAGTGAGCAGGCCCGGAACCTTTTGTGCGCAGCCGGTTTCAGCCCCACCCGGTCCAGCGCGTCCTCGATGCGCTGCCGACTCGTGGCCGCATCGGACCGGGCGTCGGCCGCGTCGAGGCGACGCAGGTTGGCCCGGCCGGACAGGTGCGAGTGGAATGCCGGGCCTTCGATGAGCGAGCCCACGCGGTGCAGCGCCGTGGTCAGTTGGGCGGGCATCGGATGGCCGAGGATCTCGTGGCTGCCACCGGTGGGTGCGACCAGGCCGAGGAGCATCCGGATCGTGGTCGTCTTGCCTGAGCCGTTCGGTCCGAGGAAGCCGTAGACGCTGCCGGCCGGGACCCGCAGGTCGATGCCGTCCACCGCTCGCTGCGAGCCGAAAACCTTCGTTAGCCCGTGGGTTTCGACGGCATACGACTCGTTCGGCAGAGTGCCGGGCGCGGCAGACGGGTCAGCCGAGGGCGGCATACAAGGTGGCCGGTTGGACCGCACCGACGGCGAACCGTCCGTCATCGGTGATGACCGCGCTGAAGAGTGCCGTGTCGAGCAGGTGCCCACGGCCCCAGCTGCCGGAGACCTCGGGCAACAGCTTCAACGCGCTCTGCAGGCTCTGATCCTTGGTGTTTGCAGTCGACTTCGCCGGGATCGTGCCCACCAGCACCGACGACCAGCCCGTGCCGACGACGTGCGGCAATGCGGTGGCCGCAGGCTTGCGCAGCGCCGGGTGCCGCACCGTGTGCGGCGCGGCCATCAGCGACTTCGGCGTGGTCACCTTCGCGCCCGGCGGCGGGGTGAAGTCGAAGCGGCTCGCGGGTGGGGCGGTGAAGCTGATGGAGCTGAAGCCGACGTTGATCGCCGGTTTGCCGGCGCCGCGGGCGAAGACCTCGGCGCGCAGCGGGATGTGGTGGCGGGCATCGATCGCGATCCGGATCGAACCGATCTTGGTGGCGGCGGTCTTCGGCCGCAGCACCAGCTCGTATGCCGCCTGCCCGGCGACCCGGTCGTTGCTGGTGGTGCTGACCGCAGTGGTCGGGTCGAGCATCGTGAGCACCCAGCGGGCGACGCCCTCCGGGGTGCGCAGCTGCGCAGCGTTCGGGGTCGAGCTGCCCGGGCGCGTCGCCGGGCCGTGCGGCAGCCCCCTCTTTCCGGCGAGTGGCCCGCCCTTCGGCGGTGCGACGTGCAGCACCGACGTGTCGGCGCTCTGCCAGACCCACAGCCCCTTGTCGTTGGTGATGACATCGGTCTCGGCGGACTCCCCCAGCACCGCGACCCGGCTCTGCCGGCCGCCGTCATACCAGACCTTGGCGGTGTGGGTGCCGCTCAGCAGGGTCATCGGATCCGTCGGGTTGCTGCTGCCCGCGGTCGGCAGCTCGGGCAGCCCGAGCGACATCGTGGCGGTGACGGTGCCGGACAGCGCGACCGGCTGGGCGCGCTGCAGATCGGTCAGCAGCTGCGCGGCGGTGCGCGGCGGCAGGTTGGTGGCGGCTTCGGCGGGCCAGTGCGCGGCGAGCTGGGAGCCGGCGACGATGGTGGCGAGCGCGGCCCCCGGTGCGATCCAGCGCAGCCAGGGACGGCGGCTGTATGGCGCGTTCATTCACCGAGCATAAGTCGCCGGCCTGGGAGAATCATCCCTCCTCAGGATGATCCTGCGTCGGTCAGCGGGCCTGGCTGTGCGCCCGGCGCACTGCGCGCGACATCGCGCGCTCGGCCTCGCGGTTGTCCTGCCGCTCGCGCAGGGCCTGCCGCTTGTCGTACTGCCGCTTGCCCTTGGCCAGCGCGATCTCCACCTTGACCCGGCCGTTCACGAAGTAGAGCGACAGCGGGATCAACGTGTGCCCGGCCTCGTTGCTCTTGCCGAGCAACTTGTCGATCTCGTGCCGGTGCATCAGCAGCTTGCGGCGGCGGCGCGTGGCGTGGTTGGTCCAGTTGCCGTTGATGTATTCGGGGATGTGGACGTTCTCCAGCCACAACTCGCCGTGCCGCTCGTCGGCATACCCGTCGACGAGGGAGGCGCGTCCCATGCGCAGACTCTTCACTTCGGTGCCGGTCAGCACGAGGCCGGCCTCGATGGTGTCCTCGATCAGGTAGTCGTGGCGCGCCTTGCGGTTGCTCGCGACGACCTTCTTGGCCGGCTCGTCCTTGGCGGACTTCTTCGCTTTCTTGGCCATGGGTCCAGTCTACGGAGCGGTGGCAACCCGGTTTTGGTCCGGCGGCTTCGCGGCGCGCTTCCCGACTATGCCCATCGCGGGGTATGCCGCGCGATCGGCATACCCCCGGCTCATCGCAGCGTCCCGACTATGCCCATCGCGGCGTATGACGCGCGACCGGCATACCCCCGGGTCGGCGCAAACCGTCGGATCGACAAAACGTCGGCTAGGAGATGTACGGGATCGGGTTGACCCACCGACCGTTCGCCATCACGCCGAAGTGCATGTGACAGCCGGTGGAGCGCCCGGTCGTGCCGGAGTAACCGATCAGTTGTCCCTTGCTGACGTGCTGGCCGGTGTGCACGACCGCGGCCCGCTCGAAGTGCGCGTAGTAGCTGGCGATGTTGGCGCCGCCGATGTACCCGTGGTCGATCAGCACGAAGTTGCCGCCGGCACTGTCCCAGCCGGTGCTGGCCACGGTGCCGCCCCGGGCCGCGTGCACCGGGGTGCCGCACGGGTAGGGGAAGTCGTCACCGGCGTGCAGCATGCTGATGTGCAGCACCGGATTCACCCGCATACCGAAGCCGGAGACGATGGAGCCGATCGCGCCCGGCGCCGCCAGGACGCCGCCTCCGGACGAGCGTGCCACCGGCGGCGTGGCCACGCGGGTCGCCGTCTCGCGCTTGCGCTTGGCCGCCTTCGCGGCGGCGATGTTGCGCTGGCGGATGATCTCCGCCAACCGCGCGGACTCCTGCTTCTGCTTCTTCAGGTTGGCCAATTCGGTCTTCTTCTGCGCGGCGAGGGCATTGCGTTGCTTGGTCTGCGTCTTCTGCAGGGAGACGACGGCGTTGCGCGCGCTGGTCGCCGACTGCTGCGCCTTCTGCGCCGAGGTCTGCGCATTGGTCGCTTTGACGGTCAAGGTGGCGATCCGCCTTCGTGCGGCGCTGAGCCGGTCACCGGCGGCGGTGCCCTTGGCCTGCTCGCTGGCCAGCGTGCTCAGCACGCCACCCTGCTGCCGCATCACCATGTCGGCGACGGACAACTTGGTGGTCACGTCGCCGTGGCTGGTAAGGATGTTCAGCGTCAGCTGCAGATTGCCCAGGCCGCCGGACATGTAGCTCTGCCGGGCGATCCCGCCGACCAGCACCTTCGACTTGGCCTGCGCGGCCTTGTTGGTCTGCAGGGCGTTCTCGTTCTTGCTCTCGTCCGCCTTGGCGATCGCCAGCTCCGAGCGCATGTCGCGCAGGTGGTTGTTGGCCTTGGTGAGCGCGGTGTTGGCCGCGGTGAGCTTGTGCTGGGCCGAGGCGACCTTCTTGTTGGTCTCGACCAGTTGCTTGTTCACCTTGACCAGCGCGGCGGACGTGTCGTCCAGGTTCTGCTGGGCGGCGGCGACCTTGCTGTCGGACTTGCGCTTCTGGTCGTCGACGTCGGCCGATGCCGGAGCGGCGATGACGGTCGCCATGACGGCGACGGCACAGGCCCCGGCGATCAGCCGGCCGCGGGACAGTGGGCTGCGGTGGGTGGACGACATACGTGGCTCCTCAAACCCTCAGATAACGACGCAAGGTGATCCACGCCGTGGCCAGGGCGATCACGATGGCGCCGGCGCACAGCCAGGGCGCGAAGTCCCAGACGTCCCCGGTGCCGATCATGCTGACCAGATTGCCGGTTGATGATCCGCTGCTGTTGAACAGGCCCTCGACGCCGTAATGCACCAGGGCCCAGAGCAGCCCGACCGCGAAGGCGGCGCCGACCAGCGTCGCCAGCAGGATTTCCAGGACGAACGGCAGGTAGATGACGGTCGAGGACGCACCCACCAGCCGCATGATGCTGACCTGCCGTCTGCGTGTGAACGCGACTTGACGGATCGTGGTGGTGATCAACAGGATCGCGCAGATCACCATCACGACCGCGAGCGCGACCGCGCCGACGCTGATCACGTGCAGCAGCTTGAAGAAGGTGCTCAAGACGCTGCTCTGGTCACTGACCGCCTCGACACCGGGCTGGCCCTCGAAGGAGGCGACGATCTCGTTGTACTTGTCCGGGTCGGACAGTTTGACCCGGTATGACGAGGGCATTGCGTCGGCGCTGATGTCCGACAGATAGGGGCTGTTGCGGAACTGCTTCTTGAAGCGGTCGTAGGCCTGCTGCTCGCTCTCGTAGTAGACGTGCTCCACCAGCGGTTTCATGCCGTCCAGCTGGCTCTTGACCTGGTCCTTCTGTGCCTGGGTCGCGGCACCGTCGGCGCAGGACTCGGCCTGGGTGGACTGCGGGGTGCAGAAGAAGATCGAGACCTGGACCTTGTCGTACCAGAAGCCCTTGGCCACACTGACCTCGCGCTGCGCGAGCAGTCCGGCGCCGAGGAAGAACAGCGAAACCATCGACACGAGCACGACCGAGACGATCATCGAGGCGTTGCGGCGGATGCCGTTGCCGACCTCGCCGAGCAGGAATGTCAGCCGCATCGGATCAGCCCTCGTCCCGCTGCAGGGCGCGGGCCGCGCGTTCGGCCTCCAGTTCGCGCATCCGGGTCTGGTCCGCGGCGTAGCCGCCACGCTCCTCGTCGCGGACCAGCACGCCGTCCTTCAGCTCGATCACCCGCTTCTGGAAGACGTCGACGATGCCCTGGTCGTGGGTGGCCATCACGACGGTGGTGTCGGTCTTGTTGATGCGGTCGAGGACCTTCACGATCTCCGCGCTCGTCTCGGGGTCGAGGTTGCCGGTCGGTTCGTCGGCCAGCAGGATCGGTGGCTTCTTGACCACCGCGCGGGCGATCGCCACCCGCTGCTGCTCGCCGCCGGACAGCTCGTGGGGCAGCCGTCCCGCCATACCATCCAGGCCGACGAGGTCGAGCGTCTCGGGCACCAGCTGCTTGATCTGGTGGCGTTTGCTGCCCAGCACTCGCAGCACGAATGCGACGTTCTGGTAGACGGTCTTGCCCTCCAGCAACCGGAAGTCCTGGAAGACCACGCCGATGTCGCGGCGCAGCGTGGGGACCTTGCGGTCCGGCATGGGCACCAGGTCGCGCCCGGCGACGAGGATGGAGCCCGCGCTCGGCGTGATCTCGCGGGTCACCAGTCGCATCATGGTGGACTTGCCGGAGCCCGACGAGCCGACCACGAAGACGAACTCGCCCCGATCGATGTCGAGGCTCACGTCGTCGAGCGCTGCGGAACTGCCCGCGGCATACCGCTTGGTGACGTGTTCGAATCGAATCATCTGAGAGGGGAAGCCTTTTCGCAGGGGCAGTTCACTGGCCGCAACACCGTATGCCGCCACCCGCGCGGGATCGGTCAGGCGCGCCCGGGAGTCACAAATTCCTCAGCAGTGCTCAGAGATCTCAGGCTTGTGCACAACCGGCAACGGTCGCCGGTTCGGACCGGAAAACACCCTCCACGCGTACACAACCAGCAACGGTCGCCGATTAGGACCGGGAAAACACCCTCCACGCGTACACAACCAGCAACGGTCGCCGGTATCGGACCGGTCCGGCCGCCCGACCCGCGCACAACCGGCAACGGTCGCCGAATGGGACCGGGAAAACACTCTGCCGGCGTACACAACCGGCAACGGTCGCCGGTATCGGACCGGTCCGACTCACTCGGCGGCGGATTTCTCCTGGCTGCGCTTCCAGCGGATGCCGGCCTCCATGAAGTCATCGATGTCGCCGTCGAAGACCGCATCCGTCTTGCCGACCTCGTGCTCGGTGCGCAGGTCCTTGACCATCTGGTAGGGGTGGAGCACGTAGGACCGCATTTGGTCGCCCCAGCTGGCCTTGATGTCGCCGGCGAGCTCCTTCTTCTCCGCGGCCTCCTGCTCGCGACGGATCAGCAGCAGCCGGGACTGCATGACACGCAGGGCAGCGGCACGGTTCTGGATCTGCGACTTCTCGTTCTGCATCGACACGACGGTGCCGGTCGGGATGTGCGTCATCCGGACCGCCGAGTCGGTGGTGTTGACGCTCTGGCCGCCGGGGCCCGAGGAGCGGAAGACGTCGATCTTGAGCTCGTTCTCGGGGATCTCGATGGAGTCGGTCTGCTCGATGAGCGGCACCACCTCCACCGCGGCGAACGACGTCTGCCGCCGGCCCTGGTTGTCGAACGGGCTGATCCGGACCAGTCGGTGGGTGCCGGCCTCGACCGACAGGTTGCCGTAGGCGTAGGGGACGTTGACCTCAAAGGTCGCCGACTTGAGGCCTGCCTCCTCGGCATACGAGGTGTCCATGACCTTGGTGGGGTAGCCGTGGCGCTCGGCCCAGCGCAGGTACATGCGCATCAACATCTCGGCGAAGTCGGCGGCGTCCACGCCGCCGGCGCCGGCGCGGATGGTGACCACGGCCTCGCGCTGGTCGTATTCGCCGTTGAGCAGGGTGCGGACCTCCAGCTCACCGACGGCCTTGCGCAGGTCGGTCAGCTCCTTGTCCGCCTCGGCGAGGGTGTCGGCGTCGTTCTCCTCCTGCGCCATCTCGACCAGCACCTCGAGGTCGTCGATGCGCTGGTCCATCGTCTCCACGCGCTCCAGCTCGGCGTTCGCCCGGGACAGGCTGCTGGTGACCTGCTGGGCGTGCTCGGGGTCGTCCCACAGGTCGGGCGCGGCGGACTGCTGCTCCAGATCGGCGATCTGGGTGCGCAGGGCGTCGAGGTCGGTCACCCCACGGACGGTGTCCATGGTCGTCCGCAATGCCTTGATCTCGACAGGAAAATCGGTAGCCACAACGTCACAGCGTACGGCGTGAGGTCCGGTATGCCGACGGCGCGGCGGCGCCACCGGCCGCCACGGGCCATCCGGCTCGGTCGCGTGCAGCGGCACGGCGCCGGGCACGGGCTTCCTCGAGGCCTCACCTCACACCGCTCTGATCATCTTCAGTCGACGTGCGCCCTGGCACGGGACTGCACGGTGATGTGCACGTCGCCGAACATGCCCGAAACCACACCACCGAGCAGCGGCGGATGCACCACGGCGGAAACACGCACCACCGCGGTACGGGCATTCTGCGCCCCCGTCCCGTCGGTGACCCGCCAGTCGGTGACATGGGCCGGCCGGTCCTGCCGCGTCAGTGTGCTGGCCGCCGTCTGCTGCACCGAACGGTCCGACAGGGTGAGCTGCGAGCCGAGTCCGCCCTTGTAGAGGCTGGCCTGGTCGGCGGCATCCGCCGCGTCGGCGGCAGCGGCATCGGTAGCGTCCATCACCTGCATCCGCGCCAGTTGTATGGCGGTGACGTCCACCCCGCCCACGATGAGCATCGCCAGGATGCCGAAGAGGCCGGCGATCAGCAGCACGACCCGGCCACCCTCGTCCGCACGCCTGGGCGCCCTGTCCCGCAGGGCCGCGGGCCATCTCATCGTGCCCCGTAGTGGCGGTAGTGGTCCACGACCTCGGCATGCCGGGAATGCACGTGGATGCTCGAGGGCACCACGCCGCGCAGGAAGTCCGGGATCAACGGCAAGTCGACGTCCAGGTCGGCCACTCCTTCGATGACGGAGTCCGGGCTGAGGCACGGCTGCCTGCTGCACCGCATGCGCACCGATCCCTCGCCGGTGAATCCCTGATCCGCGAAGGACATCGCCGCGGCGGCCTCCGACCGCCGGGCGCCGGCCGCGTCGCTGTCGGCCGTCACGAACATCCGGGACGACTCGCGGGCGGCGGCCGCGACGGCATACGTGCCGGCCTGGAGCCGGGCCAGGGTGATCACCAGGTAGAACACCGGCAGCGTCAGCAGCAACCCGACGACGATGAACTCGATCAGGGCGCTCCCCCGCTCGTCCCCGCCGACCAGCCGGCATCGGAGACGGCGCGCGAGCGCCGTGTCCCGCAGTCCCGGTCGCGGCGAGTGCCCTGCCGGTGGCCGGTATGCCGGCATCCTCATGGCTGTGCCTCGGCATATGCGCGGCCGGAGACGGTCAGCGACTGCGACGGTCCGAAGGGGCCGACGATCGGCAGGGGCGCGCGCACGGTCACCTTCACCACTTGCGCGCCGCCCTCGGTCACCGTCGCGGCGGTGACATTGTCGGCATACCGGTCGGCCAGACTTGCCCGGATCAGTTCGGCGGCGCGTTGTGCGCCCATCGCCGGCTTCGCGTCGGCGCGCGCTCCCAGGCGCGCACCCTCCGTGGCGTTCTCGATCAGCGTGTTCCGCACATAGAGCGAGAAACCAACCTGGAACGCAGCCAGGAAGAACAGCACCACGAGGGCGCCGACGAGCGCGAACTCTGCTGTGGCCGAACCGCTCTCGGTGCCTTGCCGGAGACGGTGCGCGACGCGCGGGCGGGTGGCCCGCACGACCTACTTCTTCCCGGTGACGCCGTTGACGGCGCTGCTGAACAGCGTGGTGAGTGCGTCCTGCGCCGTCGCCCAGAGCACGGTGACCAGGCCGGCGGTCATGATGGTGATGAGCACCCAGCCCGGGACGTCACCGCGTTCGCGTTCAGCGGCGTCGCCGATGCGTTCGTGCAGCGCATGTGCCGCACGTATGGTCCGTGACTGCATCTTCGCGATGACGGTCATGTTTCCTCCTGGGGGTGAATCGTGTTCTGTGACGGGTCAAATGGACATGTTGAGCACGCCGAGGCCGGGGAAAATGGCGAACAGGACGGTGACCGGCAGGACGAGGAAGACGACCGGGACCATCATCATGAGTTCGCGACGGCCACCGAGCTCGATCAGTTGTTGCTTGCTGGAGTCGCGGGCGTCCTGCGCCTGCGCCCGCATCACGTCGGCGAGTGGGGTGCCACGCTCGACTGAACGTGTAGCTTGCTCACATGGAACAGCGAGAGCAGGCGGTAACGCTCGCGAGACAGTCGAAGGCGCGCAACGACGGCAGCGAGGCGAGCACAGAGACGCAGCAGGCGAAGTGCCACGAACTCGCCCGCCTTAGAGGATGGGACGTAGTCGCCGACTTCGCGGACATTGGCGCCAGCGGCTACCAAGACAAGGTGAGTCGCCCTGGACTCGACGCCGCGCTCGCCGCTATCCGGCGAGGCGAAGCGTCGCGGCTGATCGTTTACAAGCTCGACCGCCTCACGCGGAAGGGCGTCATCGAAGCGCACAAATACATGGGCGAGATCATCGCTGCCGGCGGCGAACTCGTCTCGGTGCAAGAGCAGTTCCTCGACACGTCAACGCCGATCGGCCGGGGCATCTTCGGCCTCATCGCGGCCCTCGCCGAGCAAGAGTCGGCGAACATATCGGCACGGAGTAGCGGCGCGAAGGCGACTCTTCGCCGAGCGGGATCCGCATCGGGCGGGCCGGTCGTGTTCGGCATGGAGTCCTACAGCGAGCGAGTTGGAAGTCTCAGCGTCCGAAGGCTGCGCCCCCATCCTGCCGACGGCCCGGTCCTTCTAGACGTCGTCGAGCGCGTGCTCGCGGGTGAGTCGGTGCGCTCACTCGTTGCCGACTTGAACTCTCGCGGCATCCGGACTCGACGCGGCGCAGAGTGGGCGCCGTCGACGCTGACGCGCGTGCTCCGCTCCCCCGCAATCGGCGGTTACATGCCGAAGTGGCGACAAGAAAAGTCGGCGCCACACATCCGCGATGGCCGGGTCGAGATCGAGCGCGATGAGGAGACCCGCGAGCTAGTCCAACCCTGGGAGGGCGTCGTCGACGGCGCGACGTTCGCGCGGCTGCAGGACGCCTTAGATGCCCGTGCGCTGCCTCGCGGTCTCGCGAAGAAGGCTTCGCTTTTCGGTGGCTTTTTGTTGGTGTGCGGGCACTGTGGCGGGCCGATGCAAGCCGAGCGGCGCGACTCCTCCCCCGGCGGCGGTTCGTACCGCTGCAGCAAGCATCGGCGGAAGTCGTCGAGCTGCGACGGAACGACCGTTGCGCTCCACTACACGGATACCTATGTCGCCGACGTGGTGCTCCGTCGTCTGCCTCTCCTCGATCCAAAGGACGAAGCAGACGCGGCGCTGCTCCTCGAAGCGACGAAGCGTTACGCCGGGCGGCTGACCGTCGACGGCGGGCGCGGTCCGGAGCTGCGAGCCCTCATCGCGGACGGCGAGCGGGCGCTAGAGCAACTCGACGACGACCGAACCGCAGGGGTATTCGAGGGCGAGAGCGGAACGGAGCGCTACAGGCGGCAGGCGCGGGCGATCTCCGAACGTGTTGCTACGGCGCGCGCCGAGCTGGCGGAGATTGAGGCCGCAGACGCCCCGCTCATTCCGTGGCTCGAACCCGAGATCCTCGGTGAGGATCCTCTCGAAGAGGGGGGCTACTGGCAATCGCTCAGCATCGAAGACCAACGCGGGATGCTCGCTCTGTTCCTCGATCGCGTGCGAGTCATACCGACAGAGTCACAGCTCGGGCACGGCGGTAACGCCACATGGCGGGGACGCGAGCGCCTCGCGCTCGAATGGGCTGGCGAGGACGCCGCCAACTAACAAGAACTTCGGCGGGGAGGTCTCGCCGTAATCAAGAAGGAGAACATCATGCGAATCAACACCCTTACGACCGAAATCACCTCTGCGCGCGAGCTGCGAGACAGTAAGCCGACCTACATCGACGGCTTTCAGGTCGGCGATCACGTCCTCGTGCTTCGGGAGCCGGGCGCAGATGGTCCTGGTGTCGGCTATGTCGATGCAGCCGTAACGGTCGGGCGGCACGGCGTCGCCATGCGTGACGAGGAGGGCGGCGCGGTGCTCGTCGACTTCGGTGACGAACTGTTCCAGTACCTCAGCGTCGAATGCCTTGCCCTCCTAGAGCCGGTCGAGCTGTGAGGTTCGCGAACGACGTCGTCGGCCGCTTCCGGTCCGGCCATCAGATCTCCGGTAAGCCGATCTCGCTTTCGGAGTGGCGCGTCACCACGGGCGACCCCGAGGTCGCCGACAAGGTGCAGTCACTCATGGGCGGCGACGAGCCGCAGGAGTGGGAGACCAAGGGCGACGACAACGTCGAGGTCTTCACGACGAGCGGCTCGGTCGACATCATCCTCGACGACCCCGAGAAGGCGCTCGACGCCCACTTCTACATCTGGCCGCGCGGCCATGGTGAGGCGCTGCCATTCGACCCTCGCGAGTTCACGAGCGGAGCAGAGCACGATGGCGCGCGGGAGATGCTGCCGCTGATGAGACTTTGGTTTCGGCTCGCTAACGACCCGACTCTCGGAGCCTTCGAATTCAGAACGGCCGCATGGTCGTTCGCGACGCAAGTCTCTAGTCTCCGCGAAGAGCTGCAGCAGTACGACGGCCCCGTCGCCGCGTCGCTGACGTTGGAGCCGGTCGATTTCGAGAGCGGCGGCAAGACCATCCGCTTCACGAAGCCGGTCGTCAAGATCAAGCGCGGGGTCTAGCCTGCTCGACATGTCCATCCCTTCCGAGTTCGCACCACTACGCGACGTGTGCGTAGTCATCGAAGAGTCGCCCGAACTGTTCGAGCAGGCACCGTCGGAGTACGCGGCGGCCTACTTACTCGCCGAAGCCGTCGGCGATGACCAGTTCGACTACCACTTCCTCTACAGGCCGGGTCTGTCGGCGGGCGAGCGGGAGGCAGTCGCGGAGGACGTCACGCGCCGAATCGACGGCTTTCGTGCGGCCGGACCGGAGGGGCCTTACGTGTGGCAACGCGGCGAACGAACTCCGGGTTACTACGTATGGGTGAACCTGACGTTCGTCGAGGGACTTTAAGCAAGCATGGCGACCCCATCAGAGTTCCAGTGGCTTGTAAGTGCCGGGATCAACGTCACAGAGTTCCACGAAGTTGCCGAGCAAGGTCCCTCAGAGTTCACAGCCGCGTACATCGTCGCGGAGAAGAAGCCGGGCGGTTACTCATACGGCCTCGCATACCGGCCAGGGCTCTCCGCGGAGCAACGGGCCGCTCTATCGGAAGAGTTTCGAGTGCGGATCCTGAGCCTTGTTAACGATGGTCCCGACGGACCATTTGCGTGGAGCACAGGCACGGCAGTCCCCGGCTACTACGTGTGGATCGCACTGCACGACCTAGACCCCACGTTGTAGCACAGGGCCGAGCGTCGCCGTGTAGATCATCGGTGGCTATTCCGGCATCTATGAGTATCTAATGCAGTCCGACGCCGCAGGCAGTAACGTTCGACCATGCACGACAGCTTCGATTGGGCGACGTTCGCCTTCACTGCATTTGGAGCGCTGGGTACGGTCGCGGCGCTGATTGTCGCGATCGTCGTCGGTAGTCGGCAGCTCGGGCAGTTTCGGACCGATCAAAAACAGCGTGACCTAGATCAAAAGCAGCGTGACAACGACGCGCGTCGTCAGCAAGCGAGGTGTGTTAGCGCGATTCTTCGAGTAGCAGGTGAGGCGTCGGCGCATAACCACTACCAGCTCGGCCCGAAAAGCTTGCCAGCTGCGGAGCGCCTCTTACCGAGCTACCCGACCACCTGCGAGGTGATGAATGCATCGCCGTGGCCGATATATGAAGCTGCGGTACAACTGCATGGGGCGTCGCGGGTATGGCTTGTCGGCTTTGTCCCAGGGGGCGAGAATGGACATGCGCATGTAGCGGCGCAGACCGACCGCAAGCTGGACGGATGCGCCGCGCCTCATCTCTACTTTCGAGATGCTGCAGGTGTTTGGTGGACCAGAACCGACGAGGGTGACCTATTCGAGGTGGAAGGTAGGCCCTTCCACGAAGTCAGCAGCGTCGATGAAGGCAACCCTTGAGCACGCGAGTGTGAGGCAGCTCTCTCGGGCAGAACGGGCAACTTTTGCGGGCACACTTTTAGTTTCCCGCCCCCGAGCAGTTCTTCTCTCTTCCCTCAAATCGTGAAGATAGAGAGAGCCCGCAAAAACTGCCCGAACTGCCCGAAACGGGCCTTCAGCGGCCGTAATCGGCGTCGTTCTGCGGTTTCGCGTCGGGCAGTTTGCGTTTTGAAACTGCCCGAAGTTGCCCGAAACTGCCCGACTCGGGCAGTTTCAGAATCAAAACTGCCCGACACCGACGGCCACCGGGACGACGAAACGCCCCGCTCCTCGACGTGAGGGGCGGGGCGTTCAGTCAGTGCTAAGCCGCGAGGGCGTACTCGTCGCCGGTCCAGCGAAGCTCGATCACGCGGCGACTCTCAGCGCCGACGCGCGCCTCGGGATTGACCAGGACGCCAGCGGCGGCCAGGGGCACAGTGTGCTGCAGTAGCTGTCCCTTGATCGCGTTCCGCCCGACCGGCTTGTTACCGGAGTGGTCGCCGAGTAGCAGCAGGATCGCCGCGTGTAGCTCGGTCGGCGTGCCGCGCCATCCTTCGGCGAACGTCACGCCCGGCATGGTCTCAACCGCACCGTCGACAGCGAGGGACCAGGGGCAGTGTCCGCCCCTCTTGCCCGCGGGCTGGCGCCCGTCGTTTTGCCGGTACTGCAGGACGGCCGTCTTCGCCAGGCGGATAACGGCCTGCATCCACACGTCCTCTTCGGCGGTGCCCGCGAGAGTGCGGCGGTGCCGGTCGAGGTAGGCGCGGGCGTGATCTCCGCCGCGCTCGGCGTCGAGGGCATGCAGGATCGTCGTGTAGTCGGCCATGCGCGGCAACTCGTCGAGGGAGACGGTCTGCCGGTGCTTCAGCACGGCGGCGAGGTCGTCCAGTAGCGCGCCGAGGATCCGCGGCTGGGCAGCGGTGAACGCCTGCCAGATGGCGAGTTCCGTGCGGCGGTGTGCCTCGTCGGGGCGGGTGAAGTCGACCACGAGGAGCCGCTCGACGGCGTCGGACTGCAGACCATGAGGCAGCAGGATCGACGTCGCGATCGCGGCGCGCTTGTAGGTCATCGCGTACGTCTGCCCTTGTGCGTAGAGAAGACGCTCCTCGTCGGTTACGCCGGTCACGATGCGGCATATGTGGTCCGACGTGGCGGCCGACACGGTGCCGACGTTGTCCCACGTCGGGATATGCCGGCCTGCGGCGACTGTGGAGTCGTCGCGGGCGTTTTTGCCGAGGGTGCCGCCGAGGGCGGGCGCGGGGTCGACGAGTGATAGCACCATGCGCGCGCGGGTCGACTTACCGGAGCCTTGAAGCCCTGTACACCACAGCATCGGCCGGGCGATGTCGGCGAACCATGACGCGACGAGCCATCCCCATAAGCACCGGAAGATCTCGCCCTCGACGTCGAGTGAGAGCAGCTCGGCGAACTCGGCGCGGGCATCGCCGGCCGTGTGGATCGGCGACGGCAGGGGGTAACTCGCGCGCGTTCGGCGGAAGGTCGTAGGCACGGTGTCGAGCTGCCAGCCGTCGCGGGTGACGCGGACGGTCGTAGCGCCCTCGGTGCCGAGGTCGATGTGCAGCTCGTCGCCGCGCTCGGCGACGCGGAGGGCTACGCGAGTCTTCGGCGCACGCTCGGCGCGGCCGGTGAGGATCCCGAACGCCGTCGCGATCGTCGAGGTACTCGGCGTCTTGCCCAGCTCCTCGAAGATCTCGGCTTGCATCCGGTGTTTCAGCGTTGGCAGGCCGACGGCGATCCGTGGACCTGTGCGCGGGACGGCGATCGGCTGCCCGTCATCGTCGGTCGCCAGCTCGAAGCGTTCCTCGACGAAGCCGACCACCTCGGCCGCGCCGAAACCCTTACCAGGCTTGTCGTCGGTGTCTTCGGCCTTCTCGGCGCTGTTCGTCGGAGCTGTATCGACCGGGCACTCTCGCTCGATCGCGTGCGCCAGGCGACCCGCGAGCGGATCCTCGTCGGGCAGCGAGTCGAGGACGTCCGGCCGTGGTTCGACCTCTGCGCCCGTTCGCTCAGTCGCGGCAGCGCACGCAGCAACGTACTCATCACGAGTCATGGTCGCGTGCCAACCAAACAGGTGCGCGACGATCAGCGCGTCACGGTCGGCAAAGGGGCGCGCGTCGACATAGACCGCGATGCGATCGTCGGGGCATCGGTCCTGCGCGCTCACTTCGCCTCGCCGTCGACCGCCGGGAGCTGGACGTCAGGAGCGCCGAGAGCCGAGATCGGGATATATCGCTTCGGCTGCTTGCCGCTCTTCAGCGGCGCTCGCGTCCAATCGCGTTCCCACACGCGGAGATTACGAATATCGGGCGGCAGTGTCAGGAGGTAACCCTCGGCGCGGTGGTCGAGGTAAGGCAAGAGTGGTTCACCGACGACGCCGAGGCCGTGCATGCGGCCGGCTGCGGTGAATGTGGCTCGGTGGCCGTCATAGATCGATATCGCGAGTATCTCGACCTGGACGAATTCGTCGGCGCGTTCTTGTGTGTTCATTGTGCTTCGTTCTTTCCATTCGGGGTTGGTTAGATGCCGGATCTCGCTCCGGCGGGCGGTTGCTAGGTGGACACCTGTCGGCAAGCCCCCTATGGCTCTAGACCGCTAAGCGCGGCGCCGGCTGTTCCCATGACCAAACGGCCGGCATCCCGAAGGGCACCGGCCGCGTGGCTTGATGGGTTAGCGGGTGTACGTGAGGCGAAGCTGTGGCCGGGCGGCTGCTGTCGAGTAGCTCGCGCCGGCAACGTTGATGTGAGTGTTCGGGAACAGCCAGTCAGGCGACGCGATCCATACGCCGGTCTGTGAGGTGGTGATCCATGACGTCGGGATCTGCACCCAGCGACCTTGACCTCGGCCGGTGAAGTCGTGCTTCACGATGTCCGCGGATGCGCCTGGCGGTGCCTTCGTAGTCGGCAACGTCGAACCTGTCCACGGGCGCACTTCAACCTGCCCCGTTGTCTCCTCCGCCCACGTCATCTGAAGGAAGACCTCGGCCCTCGTCACGGTCGCGCCAGATAGCGCCGCGGCGATCGTCTTGGACTCGCCATTCACGCCCGAGCCGTTGAACACAATCGCGCCGTGCGAGCCGGCGCCGCCTTGCAGGATCAGACCGCCAGGGGCTGGGCGAGTGCCGGTGCCTGTGTCGTAGCGGGTGCCGTTAGATAGCCAGGTGCGCGAGTCGGAAGCGGCCCACGTCGTGACGTATTGCTGCACAGATGCGCCGTCAGGCGGCCCGGCCGGTAGCTGCTCCACGACGGGCCCGGCGTCCTCGACGTAGATAAGCCAGTCGTTCGAGCTGTACTTCGACGGCGTCACCTTCGTGCCCGCAGCTGCGTAAATCGCAAGGGCGATCTTCACGCGCCAGACCGTCGAAGGATCGCCCGCAATCGGGAACACCGCAGTTGGTAGACAGCTAACGCCGGTCGCGCCGGACGCCGGAGCGCGAAACGAGCTGTCGAAGAGGAAGCCGTCGGCCGACGTCCCCGTCGGGTCGGCGGGTTCGGTGCCGTCGGGCGTCCCTTGCCAGTACCCACGCACGGAGGCGGAGAGCTGGGCGGGTGTGCCGTCGGCGGCCGGGTTCACACGGCAAGAGGCGTGGATCCGGTAGGTGCGACCCGCGGGTAGTGAGCACTCGAACTGTCCGAGAAGATGTGTCGTGCCAGACCCGCCGCCGTAGAACGTCGACGTCATGGTCGGCAGGCCGCGGAAGTCGTAGACGCCGAGAGAGCCGCGCGGCCAGTTGTCGAGGATGGCGGGCCCGGCTGTCGGATCAATGGCCGTGCCGAGCATCGGCAGACCGCAGACGACCGGGTCGGATCCGATCGCCAATGACGCGGCGGACAGGTCGCCGGCCGTCGAGATCGCGGCGGTTGTATTGCCGTCCTTGTCAGTAAACGCGAGGGCGTCGTCGGCACCTGGGACGCCGAGGGAGACAGCCACGCGGCGCCCGGTAGTCAGTGCTTCTAGCTTGCGCTCTAGCGCGACGATGCGCGCGAGCGCGTTGGTCTCTTTGCTTGTCATCTCAGGCACTGGCGGCCTTTCGTCGTGTGATTGCCGCACGGCGCCTCGGGGAAACGCCGGCAGGCTTCAGGAATGGGAAGACATCGGCCGCCTGGGCGATGGTCAGCTCGACGTCCGCGCGATGACCACAGGTGCAAATGCTCGGCACGATCACCGCGTCGAAGACGCGCGTCACCAGCGGCTCAGCGCGTGGGCGGTACAGGTGGGCGCTGCATCGGCGGTCCCTACTCATCCACGCCCGGCCAGCTCGCGCCGGATCTCTTCGGCCCGGGCGCTGCCGTCCTCGACCGGCGAACGCCCTGCAGCGTGCGGACGTGTGACGCGCGTGCCTTCGTGCCGAGTGCGGTACTCGGCGGAGCGCCGGGCGGCATCGGTGGCGGCCTGGAGGTCTGCTCGAAAGCCGGACGTCACGAAGGCCGGCGCTCCGGCATCGCAGAGGCGGACAAACGGTCGACACTCGTCGTTGTCATACGGGACAGGGCGATATCCGCGCTCGGCGTCGCGGCGTTGGCGTCGGCGCTCGGCGGATCCTCTGCCGCGAGGGCTGCGCGTCGGCGTGGTGGTCATGTTGTCCTCTCGTGGGGCATGCAGAGCCCTGGTATTTGGCGGAGTCCCGCCGGATTTGGCGGAAATTTGGTCGGAGGGGGCGAACGGCCTCGCTGTGCCCTCGTGGCGCGTCCGGCCGGCGCGGGTCCCACTCCCTCCCCTTCGACAACCTCCCGCCCGTTCGCGACAACGACGCCCCCGATCGTGCGGCGATGCCTGCCAGGCCGCGAGCGGCGCTCCTGTGGCTGTGCTCGTGTCGGGTCGATGTGTCGCAAGCTCGTTCATGCGTCATGTCGTAAGGAGTTGCACGACCTCACTCGATGTTGCTCAGTCGCTCCGCGACTCAACGCGCCGTTGCCGTGCTCGGTCGCGCCAGGAACCAGCAGCTCAGGCGCGATCGCGAGGTAGACAGCGCGCCCAGCTCGACGAGCAGCGCACGTCAAAGACCGAGGAGCTGCGCCTCGCACGCGAGAGCACCAGCGCGCAATCGGAGAGTACGATCGAGAGCGGCGTCACGCCGTCGCACGACACAACAAACGGCCGAGGCTGCCGACTGAAGTAGTCGACGGCCTCGGCCGTGCGAGTGGTGGTGCAGGGGCGACGGGCGGAGCCCGAGGACAGGCGAGGCGGGTGTGCCGGCGGACCGGCCTAGAGCCTTCAGCTAGTAGGCGGGGGCTACCGCTGCAGCCGGAGGGTCATGCTCGGGAGCCGCCCGCCGGCGATCGTGAGGAGCGCCAGCGACGGGACACCCCCGCCGATGAACGCGGCGAGCGTCTGCCGGTCGGCGTTCGCTGTCTCGGCGTCGGTGTCGTGCGCGACGACCTCGTTCAGCGGATGGCTGTTCGAGTCGCGGCGTAGTGCCAACGTAGCGAGGGCGCCGAGTGCATCGATCGCGGCGAAGGCTGCGTCGGCATGCCCTCGGGTCGCTCGTGAGGCTGTGCCGAGCGGGCCGGCTTCAGCCCATGACGCGTGCCGCCCCGGCTGCGAGAAAGCAAGCATTGTTGGCGGCTTGCTGTCCCACGGGTCGGGCAGTCGAGCCGCGGCATCCGCGAGCGCTGCGGCCGCTGCGGCGAAGGGCTTGTCGAGCTGTTCGGCGACCTCGTCGGCTGCATCGAAGATTGCGGACGCCTCCATGCTGCGGAGCGCGTCGTCGACGACCGTCAGGCGGGCGTCCGTTGCTGCCAGGCGCTCGGCTGCCTCCTGGGCGAGTGTCGCGGCGTCGTCGCCGGTCTTCAGACGACGTGCGATGTCCCATGCGATATCGATGTCGCGGGGGAGCTGGGCGACACCTCGCCGCCACGCTGCACGAAGGTTAAGGGACTGAGGCACTTCGATGCCTGCGAGCGCGGCAGCTTGCGGCATCCATGCGGCGACGATGCGGGCGTGCGATTCGGTCGACGAGATCGACGAAGCGCTACGCGGCAGGATCGGCGAGTAGTGCTCATCGCGGCCAGCATCGGACACGCCGAGAACAGTGTCGGCGATCTCCGGTGCGTCGGCGCTAAGGGCGGTCGTGCTCATGGGGACTCGATTTCTGCAGCCGCGACGCTGCAGGTGTGCGAACTAGATGAACCCTGCCCGACGGTCGCGGACGCCGGGCAGGGGTGCAAGAGGAGACGACCGCCGAAGCTCGCAGAAGGAGATAGAGCGAGCCTCGACGGTCGTCTGGTTGCCGGCGCGCTTCCTAGTCTTCTGTCTAAGACCTACGCCAGCGGTCCGCGCTCGACGCCGATCGGCGGAGCAGCGGGGCCGACACTCTGGCCGCCCTGCTCGATGGCCTGGGCGCGGTGTCGGCGGTCTTGGTGGGTCAGCTCGTGTGCTCGGCGCGGAGCCTCACCAGCTCGGCAAGATCAGCACCGATGCGCGCATGACGCGAACGCGAGCGGCACGACACCGAGCAGAACTTCGAGTCAGCGCGGGCCGTCACCTTGATCGAGCCATGGCAGTGCGCGCATGAGCGCGGCGGGTGAATCTTGATGATCGACAGTCCTTTCGATTGCCGCAGTCGACCGGAAGCGGTGAGGATGCTCACGGGCGGTATCGCGCGGTCCCTTAGGAGACACCGCTAAGGGCAGTCGATCTGCTCACGCGTGCGGGCGGCTATAGAAGACACCTGTCGGCGGAGCCCATTTGCTCGCGCCAGGTCCATATACTGAGACGATACTGGTGTGAGCTAGCAACGCGTTCGACAGCGATGACGACTCCGTCGACGAACCGGGCGAGGCTGGGTATGCCGGTGCGATCGGCTAGGCCCTGCAGTGCCTCCGGCAGTGACGAGCCCGAGCGCGCGTCGACCAGACACCGGGCCAGTTCACCGGACAGTTCGCCGGTCGAGAGGTTGGCAACCCGCTCCAGGGCGGCCGCGGCACCCTCACCGGCGGTCACGGCGAGCGCCAGCATCTCGGCGACAGCCGGGAATTCGGCCAGGATCTGCTGCTCGCGGCGCTCGGCGGCCCGGGACAGCATCTGGTCACGCAGGACGACTCCGGCCGCGAACGCGATCAGCAGGACGAGGATCGCCTTCACCGGCGATCCGTCGCCGCCGACGAATGTCAACGAGACGTAGCACCCACCCACGACCATGGCCACGATGCCCCAGAGCGCTTGCTGTGCACGGAAGCCTTCGAGGTCCGACGGCTGTCCGGCACGCTCGAGCCGGGTGCGAACCGAGGTCGCGCCTCCGAGGACCTGGTCGACGAGCTGGCCGACCCGACGCAGCAGCGGTGCCAGAACATGGTTGACATCCAGCCGGTCGGTCGGTGCGGACAGCAGCCGCGACGGCATCGGGGTGTCCCGAACGTAGGGCGCGATCCGGGAGTTGAGGTCAGGCTTGCGATGCATCGGCAGCCCGGCATACAGCAGCACGATGCCGACGCCCGCCACCAGGCCGAGGAGGGCGCCGAACCACGTGTAGGTCGCGATCATCGCAACACCCGCGCTTCGACCGGGAGCCGACCGATGCGGCGCATCACCCGGTACGCCACGAACGTCACTGCAGTGCCGATGACGAGCACGAGCACCCCGCCCGGCTCGCGGTATGCCGCCAGCGAGTTCCCGCGAGTCGCCAGCATCGCCAGCACGATCCACGGTGCAGCGACGGCGAGTCGTGCCGCATTGACAGTCCATGACTGCCGCGCTTCCAGCTCGGCGCGGGTGCGCGCATCGTCGCGCAGGAACGTGGACAACGTGCGCAGCAGCTTCCCGAGGTCCGTGCCGCCCACCTCGCGAGCGATGCGCAGCGACTCGACCAGACGATCCGCGACCGGGTCACTCAAGCGTGCCTTCAACGCGTCCAGGCACTCGTGGAAGCGTCCGGTGGCGCGGTAGTCGTGGGCGAACTCGGCGAACGCCGGACGCAACTCCTCCGGGCCACGAATCGCCAGCTGGGACAAGGATTCCGGCAGGGCGAGGCCGGCCCGCACCGCCGACGCGATGTGATCGACGACGTCCGGCCACAGGTCACGCAGTTGGTTGCGCCGGCGTCGGGCCTTGCCACGGACGAAGGCGATCGGACCGTATGCCGCGATGGCCGCGAACGCGACGGCGATCGCCGGGACGGCGGTCGCGGCCATCACGATCAGCAGCACGACCACACCGAGGCAGCCGGACAGCCATGACAATCGAGCCAGGGTCAGGCCGCTCAGCCCGGACTGCACCACCTCGTCGCTCAGTTGCTCACGCAGAGTGGCTCGTGACCGCACCTTCGGTGTCGCCTCGCGGGGCCAGCACGACCACCAGATGCACAGCAGTCCGGCGCCGAACATCAGCGGGAGGATGGTGTTCATCGCTCCGCCAGCAGCTCGGCGACGTTGTAGCCGGCCCGCTCGAATTGCTCCTCGTGCGTGGGGAATCCGCTCCCTCGCACCAGCCGTCCGTCGCGCTGCACGAAGATGTCGGCGAGTTCGACGACATCGCCCTCGACCCGTCCCGGCACTGCGACGATCTCGCGGACTCGGCGGGTCCCGTCGCGGTCCAGCGCGATCTGCACGACCAGGTCGATCGATGCGGCCACGGTCGGCACCACGAAGGTCGAGCTGACGTTGGGGCCCGCGAGCAGCGGCAGCGTGCACATCTTGACGATGGCTTCGCGGGCCGAGTTCGCGTGCAGCGTCGCCATACCGGGCAGTCCGGCCATCGTGATCGTGCACTCAATTTGTGAGGGCGGCCCGGCGGCGAGTTGGCGCTCCCGTGACGGGCCTCGGATCAACCGCTTGACGAAGGAGCGGGACCGTGAGCACGACTCTACCAACGACCTCCGTGTGCGACGAGGAGCACCAACGGTCTTCTGTTGTCAGCAAAGTTGCGGACGGACACGAGTATGCCGACGACCGCGATCAACAACTTTGCGCCGCAGATCATCCCCACGGCACATCTGCTCAGCTCGATCGAGGAGCCGCAGCAGTGAGCGGGCAGCCGGCCTGCTGGCCGACGTCGGAGCAGAAGAGGCACGCCGCCTGGTGCCCGCGGGATGAGCGGGACGCCTTCGAGGAGCTGGACCGCGCGTTGGCGGTGGTACGCACCTACTCGCACTCAATCGCCACCGAGGTATGTCGTCCGCACCCGGACACGGCCGCGATCGCCGACTGGCGGCGCGCCAGCGACATCGCGTCGGCCGAGGTCGCCCGTCTGTTAGCCGAGACCTCCGCATGGCTTGCGGAGCGCGGGTTGTGAAAAACGTTATGCGGCAGTTCGCGGTGCGCTGGCACCGCGAACGACGCGAGGTGCCGATGACAGAAGGCCAGCGCACCGAGGTGCTCCCGACGATTGTCATGAGCCCTGAGGTGATCGATCCGGCGACGCACCCGCGTTGCTACGGCCCGAATTTCCCGACCCCGCACGCAGAGCAGCGGGCGCTGCGCGCGCAGGCCCGAACCGGTTGGTTCGACGCGTGGGCATTCGCGCTGCTGTTGCTCTGCATCGCAGTGATTCCCACATTGTGGCTCTTGGACGCTGCCGGCCGGTTAAGCACGCATTGGGCGGGCCAATGAGCGCCGCGCTCGACGTCGGATGCGCGTTCGGCGAAATGGTGATCTCCGCGATTTCCGGGTGCCCCGCGCTGCGGGAAACACTCGACGCTCCAGCACACCACGACACCACGCGGCACACCGCGCCACCCCGCGCACGCGACTGGCGCCAGCGGCGATGAACGCCGCTCGGCCGCGCCGGGCATCAGGTTGGCAATTTGAGACGCGCCCCGGCGCGTATTCGAGCCTGCCCGCTTGGCTCGGCGCCACACACTGGCTCGCGTCCTTGGAGGACGCACTGACGAGCTCGACCGGGGCCGGCGTGCTCGCGGCCGCGCACATCCGCGCCGTGACGGTGCTCGCGGTCGCCCGCGTTGATGCACGCTCAGCCGACCGGCGCACCGGCCGCAACCTGTCGAGCGCACACGCCACGGTCGCCGCGGCCGTTGGTCGCTCGGTCTCCACCGTGCGGCGTGCACGCTCTGTCATAGCCGAACTCGGATATGCCGTCACGATCACCCGCGGCCGCTACCTGACCGCTGCCGAACGGGCCGCTTCTCGTGCGGTGCAGGGCGCCGCGCAGATCCGGGCCGCGTCGCTGCGGGCACTCACCCTTCCCCGGGAAGCGTTCAACACCCGCCCGGGTCGTGAGCACCTACCCCGTAGGGGTCGCCCTACGGGAGATCTCACCTCATCCATTGCCTTACCAACGCGCACGGCCGCGCGCGGCCGGAACTCGACCACAACCAGACACAAACCGCGCCGACGACCACACCGCGCAGCGGCACCGCGGCCGCGGGGCGTCCAGCGCATGGCGGCCCGGGTCGCGGCCCGGCAGCCGTGGCTGGCACGCGGGCACATCGGCCGGCTGTGCGACGCCTTGACTCGCCTTGACCTCGACCCGGCGTGGACCGCCCGCGACCTCATCGACGCGCTCGACCAGCACAACCGCGCACGCGGAATGTACGCGCTGCCCGCTAACTCACAACGAAACCCGTTGGCGTTGTTCATCACTCAGGTACGGAGCGCCACCGCCAACCGTGAACCGCCCGCCATACAACGCGCAACGCGACTGGCCACACAACGCATCGCGCAGCGCCAACGAGACACCCGCAGAGCCATTGACGCGGCAGCGGCCACCCCTCCAAACGCGGCATACCGCGCCGCGCGAAAAGCGCTTGGCTCGCGCCCGCGGCACCGAGCAACCCCACAACGAAAGGACAACAGCCATGACACCCACACTCGATGAGGACCGGCCGACCTGGCGCAAACCGTGCGAGCGTTGCGGCCCACCGGTGGAGCGGTGGCGTGGTCAAGGCGAAGTGGACTGCCCGCGGCGCGGCGCGTCATACGACGCCGGTGGTCAACGCCTGCGCGACGACTGGCGCGAAAACCTAGCGTCGTCGGACAACGAGCTTGACGAGCTCGAAGGATTCGAACTCCGGCAACTACGGGCCGAGCAATGACCTACCAGACGCCGCCGGCGACGCGGGAATGCCCACCGTGGTGCCAGCTGGAGCCCGGGCACACCTGGGACCAGGCGGCCGCCGGCGGCCTACTCCGCAGCCACGACACGACCCGGAGCGTACCGGGTGCGGCCGCCGTCGAGCTACGCATCGTCGTGGACGAGACCGCAGCCGCCGACGATGACGACGAGGACCAGGCGGCCGGCCCGTCCGCGTGGTCCAACCCGGCGGTGTGGGTCGAAATCCGCGACCCGCTGTTTCCCGCAGAGCTGACCATCGACCAGGCGCGACTACTGGCCCATGCATTGCTCGCGGCCGCCAAATACGCCGACACCCTCACCCAGAAAGAGACCTGCCCATGAGCACGATTACCCCCGACACCTTTGCCGCGTGGCTGACCGAGCACGGTTACGCCGACAACACCGTCCGACGTGCCCGCGGTGTCGCGGCACGGTTTCTGGCCGACTTCCCCGAGACCTCGATGCTGACGCCGGAAACGATCGGGAAATGGTTGGCCCGCCGGGCCGGTTCGGACGCTGCGCTCTCCCGGCAGCGTCGCGAGCTGACCCGGTTGCGTGAGTGCGCCCTCGACGTGCTGCCCGCCGATGAGGCGGCCCAGCTGATCCGGGCACGTGACGAGCTCACGGCCACTCTCGACCAGTTCGCCGCGTGGCTCACTGATCGCGGCATGGCTGCGGTCACGGTCAAGCACGCGCGCAACATCGCGCGCGCGTTCATCACCGATCACCCTGCCTGGCAAGAGGTCTCAGACAACGACGTCACCGACTGGGTCAACGGCCGCACCGGCAACCGCAGCACCCGCAGCGCCTACCGTGGCGCGATCCGCAGCCTCTATCGGTGGGCCGCGACCCGCGGTGACGACACAACCGCGCGCGTTCCGCGGCTGGGCGGTCCGGGCACGGGCGCCCGACGCAATGGTGTCAAGATCGGCCGGCACATGGCCGACGTGCCCGCCGTGTGGGACCGCTACCTCGAGGGATGGGTTAACTGGCTGGCCGCCGGCAACCGGTCTGAGCAGTCGATCTACCTGCGCGAGTACCAGGTGCGCCGGTTCGCCTCGGAGAATCCGTTGCTGTACCCGATGCGCGTCACTGTCGATGACCTGTCCGCGTGGATGGCCGGCCAACTGTGGGGGCACACCACCCGACACAGCTTCCGAGCCGGCTTATGCTCGTTCTACGGGTGGGCACACAAGTCTGGGCACATCGACCGTGACCCGGCCGCGATCCTTCCGAAAGTCATGCAACCGCGCAGCGTCGCACGCCCCGCACCCGATCCGGTCATCCGTGGGGCGCTGGAGCGCGCAGACGGGCCGACTGGGATGATGATCCGGCTCGGCGCGTTCCTCGGTCTACGCCGCGGCGAGATATCCCGCGTGCACGCCGACGACCTGAGCATCGATGACGCCGGCCGGGCCACACTACGCGTGACCGGAAAGGGCGGCCATGAGCGCCGACTACCCGTCGCCGGCGACCTGGCCGACGACCTACGCAGGTTCGTCCAGGACAACCCCGGCGCGTACCTGTTCCCCGGCGACGACGACGGCCATCTGACCCCGCATCACGTCGGGAAATGCCTGTCCCGGGCGCTCGGTCCCGGCTGCACCGGTCACCAGTTGCGGCATCGGTTCGCCACCGCGGCCTACGCACCGTCCCGGGACATGTTCACCGTGCAAACCCTGCTGGGACACTCTTCACCGGTGACCACCCGCGGCTACGTACAACTACCCGACGACGCACTCCGCGATGCGGTCGCCGGCGCCGAACTGCGCTGAGTCTCGGCGCGCACTCCGCTGGGGCGCGTGCGTCGGCATCCGCGACGCCGTGGGCCTGATGCCGATTGAGGCTGCACTTCCCGCGGGGTGGGGTGACGTGCCGAAATCATCCCCAGCGCGCCCAGCGCGAACACGACGCCGATGACACAATCGCGCCTATGCCCCGCTCTCAATCGCAACCGGATGAGGAAGCTGATGCAATACCGGAAACCGGGCATATGGCGGCCGCGAGACCTGGGGCAAGCTCGGCCGTTCAGGCGTTGGGCCTCGGCGCTGCAGGCGGTGGCATTCTCGCGGCAGCAGTGGCGCAGCACCAGGCCGGCCTGAGATCCAAACTCGGGGCTGGCGCTGTGGCCGCGGGGCTTGGCAAGCTCGTCATCGAGCAGCCATCGCTGAAGTCGTCGTTGATCAGTAAGGCGGGCATCGACGCGTTGGGGGCGACAGCCGCGAGACCTGGGGCAAGCTCGGCCGTTCAGGCGTTGGGCCTCGGCGCTGCAGGCGGTGGCATTCTCGCGGCAGCAGTGGCGCAGCACCAGGCCGGCCTGAGATCCAAACTCGGGGCTGGCGTACTCGGGACCGCGGCCGGACAATCGTGGATTGGCGCACAACTGGCCGCCAACGGGCTCAACTTCTCCCGCGTGCCATTGCCCGCGTATCGAACGGCAGTGGGCGAACTCTTCAACGTTCCCGATCACGCCTCCTGGAGCATCCCGTTTGTGCCATCCGACGACGATGGTGCGTACGGCGCCATTGTCGCAGCGGCTCCTGAGATCGCTGCCGCTATCGATGATGCAGCTAGTCGGGTCGCTACGCCATTTTGGTCCCGTCGAGCAGTAAGAAACTCAATCGCCAACCTCGTCTTCATTCTCGTGGTTTCGCTGTATGCGGGCTTGGGCCTGCTCCCTGCGCCGTGGGGTGTGATTGCTTCTGGTCTGCTAAGCGCGTCAGGCGTGACACCGCGGGAGGCGCGCCGGTTCGTGCGTGACGATGAGGCAAGCGTTTCAGAAGGCTCATGACGATGTCCCGCGACCTGGCCCATTGCTTGTTTTAGGCGTGGTCACTGAAGGTGGCATTTCCGAGTATCACGGTCACGCGGGCTCGGGATATATCGGCCGCTTTGGCGACGGCTGCGCACGATAGTCCGTCGCGGTCGATGGCTTCGACGATGGCTGAATCCCGTTGCTGCCGAATTAGGTCCGCAGCGTCTCGGGCCTCTCGCGCGCGGGCTGCAAGCACGGCAATACCCGTGAGAATCTCGCTCATAGTGCGCCTCGCCGTTGTGCGGCGAGCAACGCCCGACTGTCCTGACGGCTCAGTGCGACGCCTCGCGGAATAGTAGGTCTACTGCTGCGCGGTCTCCTGCCTAGCTCGGCGGTCAGCTGGTCTTCGCGCGCGTGCAGCTGTTGGATCACCGGCCGCAGCACGTCACGCGCGGCCGGACCCCACGCGTCGAGCTCGCGGCACCGGTCCGGCCATCCGGACGCCTGTAGCGTGCCGCCCGGGTACGTCGTCATCCACACCCCGGCCGGCGCCATACGGTCCAGCACGCGACCCAGGAACCCCTCGGACGGTTCGATGGGTAGCGGCGTGTACGCCACCAGCGGCGCCGGTAGGCCCGCTGTGAGCTCGTCCAGCGGTCGCGGTGTAGTCGTCCCGTCCCGCAGCCGCCAGAGCTGCTCCAGCCGCCGCACGCTCTCGCGCAGGCGGTCGAGCTCGTACCCCAACTGAGCCCTGCGCGCCTTCCCGGCCGCTACCGCGTACGCCTGGCGCTGGCGCTGCTCGGCTGCGGCTTGTTTGCGGGCCGCGACCTGTTCGGCCTTGACAGCCGCCGCGTGCGCCTGTCGTGCCCGGTGCGCGTCCGCGACTGCCGCAGCCAGTATGCCGGCGCGCGTCAGCCACGGTCGAGCACGCTCGGTCTGCTCGTCCAGCCCCGCGCGCGTGGTGACCTGCCCGGCTGACTTGGCGAGCTTGCGCAAATCCTTGCGCAGCGCAGTCGCTTGGATCTTCTGCTCGGTTGTCGCGCCGTGTGCGGTCAACCTGCGGCCGTCGATCTCGGCGGCCGCGTGCTGGCATCGGGCGACGAGCTCGGCGCCCTGGTGCTCGATCTCGTCGGTAGCTCGGGCGCGTGCGGCCCGGGCCGTGGCGAGGGTGCGCGCTTGCGCGGCGGCCGCCTCGTCGGCGGCTTGCACGGCCCGGGATACATGGTCGCCGTGGGCGAACCCGGCGGCCTGGGCGGCGGTGACCCATCGAGTTAACCGGTCGCGCCATGACGGGTGTGTCTGGCCAGGGATCGAGTCGCACACTGTCAACACCGCGGTGAGCACGGTCGCGATCGCGGCCACGGCCGGTGTGCCCTCCGGTTGCAGCGCGTGGCATGCGCGCACCAGCGGCTCTAGTACCCGAGGACCGGGGATGAAGGGGCGAGCCTGCGCGGTCAGGGCCGCCTCCAGGTAGTTGCGCAGGGTCGCGACCGTCTCCGGGTCCGGTTCGTCCGCGACCGGTAGCCCCGTCAGTGGGAGCCGGTGGCGCGGATCGAGCCGACCGGGCGCCGTCGCGATCCGGTCGAGCGTCTCGGCGTCCAGGTCGCTGGTTGCACCAGTGTCCAGGACCAGACACCGCCGACGGATGGTGTCTTTCAACCCGAGAACCGCCCGAGTGCGCTCAATCCCAGCCAGCGATATATCAGGGTTGCCGGCGAGCACCGGCACCGGCGAGATCTCGACCCGCAACCCCTCGTAGGTCGTGGCGCCGCTGGTGCTCAGCGCGGACCCGCGCAGGTCCTTGCGTGCTTCGGCGCTGATCTCGGCGAACTCGTCGAAGCACGCCACCGGGTATGTCGTCCAAGCGGCCGGTGTGAACGTCCACTCTGGCCGACCGTCGTCGCTGCGTTGCTGGTTCAGGCGGCCGGTCGGTCGGTCAGTCAGTTTCGGGGTGTCGATCAGGATCACGTCCGGGTCGAGGCCGAACAGCGCCGCGAGTAGACGTACGGTGCTGCTCTTGCCGGTCGCGGTGTCACCAACCAGGGCGAACCCGAGCCGGGGCGCGTCACCGGTGACCGGGCGCGCAATAACCGCGAACACGATCAGTTGCACCATCGCGGCCAGCCGGGCCGGCCACCCGGTCAGTATCTCGTCCAGGACGTCGCCGGCGCACGCGGCCGGCAGCGGCCGGAATCGCGCCCATCCGGCATCGGTCAAGGTCAGCACCGACCCGCCGCGCCCCGAGACCGTCGCAAGTTTGCGCTCGACGAGCAGCCTCACCGCGTTGGCGGACTGGTTGCCGTCGAGGCCCTCGCCGGTCTGGAGATCACGCTTCGGCGCCGTGCCGGCGAGGGCCGCGAGGCGGCGCCCATACGCGTCGGCGTCACTCTCGGCGCGGTGCTTGGTCATCGGGGCAGCTCCTTGCCAACGTGTTCGGCCGGTCGCGGGTGCGGCCGGTTACCGGGGTGAACGGGTGGATCGAATACCGCCGGCTGGGCCGGCTCGGCCAGGACGAGACCGCCGGCTAGCACTTTCGAGCGAAGATTCATGATTCCTGCAACCTCTCCGCGTGTCCTGACCTGCGGAAACGTCGAATCCGGGTCGAGCTGGCCCGGTGAAGAATCACGGTTCGAAACCAAAGGATCACGCCTTTCCGGCGAAGAATCATGGTCAACTTCGGAAGGTTCGACGCGCCGCGCGAAGCTGTTGGCGCACGCTTTGGGTTGTAACGCTGCTTGGTCTTGCGCACGACGCCGGTGCGCTGCAGGCAGCACAACAGCCGCCCGCGATCGCCGGCGAGAATGCGTCTTGCTCGTCACCGTTCTCACCCGCTCTGGCTTCATCGCGGCGCATCCGGTGTCGTCGCGTACGCGGGCCGGGTGAATCCGTTCGCGACCAGCAGCACGGCACCCGGGCTGATCGTGCATGGGTCCTGGCCGGGCACCAGCTCGATGCCGGCCGCGGCGACGCACACCGCACCCAGCCGCGAGCAATCCAGCGACCGCCACCAGCCCAGGAACCGCATCAGTCACGGCACCCGCACACCCAACGACCACAGCCCGCGCCGCCACACAGTCCAGCCACCCGTTACGGAGTGCCGAGTAGTGACCTCGCCCGAGCTGCGATCGCGCCCGATTGCCCCGCGTCAGGTCCAAAGTTGTCCACCTGGCGTCCGGGTACCGGTCAAGTCGCACCCATTGGGCGCCGTGCGGGTCGGCCTCAATGCCCCGCTCGGCATCGACCGCGACCACAACGTGATTCACCGGCGAGTGCGTCACCCACTGGATCGCCCGAGACACCCACGGCGGCGGCGTGCGCACGCACCCCAGCTGTCCCGGTGTCGGGCCGTGTAGCGGCTCGGCAGGCAGCTCAGCGCCGGCACGAGCTCGCGCCCGGATCTCGCGTTGTTCGACACACTCCGTGCAGCTGTGTTCCGGGGTGTTCGCCGGCATCGGTGAACCGCATCGCCAGCAGCGGCGTTTCATTTCCGCCACGCGGTCGGGCGTGTCGGTTTTGGTGGCTGCATTTTTCGCGTCATTCTGCGGAAGGTGACGGGTGGTGACGGGTTTAGGGAACTTTTCCATCCCCCACCTACGCGAGGAAGTTGTCATAGACCCGTCACCACCCGTCACCCGAGACCGTTTGAAGCCCGCGCCAGACCTTGCCGATTTTGGTCTTGCTCGACTCGTATCCGAGGCGTGCGAGCTCGCCGCTGAATGCCTTCTCTGTCATCGGCTCCGCAGCGTCTGCGATCTGGAATCGCTGATATGCCGCGTAGAGCTCGCGAGTGCGTGACTGCAAGCCCGGGCCGCGCTCGATGTATTCGTCATCGGCCAGGAATCGCGCCACTGGGTCAGACCGCTGCTGATACGCGCTGGTGGCTCGAAGGACCGTCTCCGGTTCGTGCATGCCGCCGTTATCGAGGTAGTCGAAGTATCCGGCGACGGCCCAGGACAGCACGGCTTCCGCGTTGAGCTTCAGCCGCTCGGGCAGGTCGGGGTCACGTTCGCCTTCGGGCACGACGACTGCGAATGGCACGACCCGGATGCGCCTGAATGTCGCGGGGTCGTTGCCCTTCACCTTCGGCTCATGGTTCGTGACGTAGACGAGTTGATGTGTCGGCGCCCAGGTAACCGGCGGCTGGTAGAGATTGCGGGCCGTCAGCTCGTCGCCGCCCGTGAGGCGTTTCATCAACGACTCGTTGAGCTTGCGGCCCTCGTCGGTCTCCGAGCCGACGACTAGGCGCGCACCGCGGAGCATCATCATCTCCGGGCCGCCGATACCGCCCCGCTCACGGACCATCAGCACGTCGGGATCTATGACCGTCGCGTAGTCACCCATCGCGAAGCAGACGGCACCATAGAACACGCCTTTGCCGTTGGCGCCGGTGCCGATCAGCACAGGGAATAGCTGCTCCCGGACCACGCCCGCGGCGCCCTGGCCGATGATTCGTTGCAGGTAGCCTCGCTCGGCCTCCTCGGGAAGCACCGTCGCCAGGAATTCAGACCACAGTCCGCCGTCCGCGCCTGGACGGTACGCGGCCGCGGTGATCTTCGTCAGGCGATCGTCCGGATTGTGCGGTCGCAGCTGCCGTGTTCGCAGGTCCAAAGTGCCGTTGTCGCAGTTGAGCAAATGCGGGTCGGCATCAATGTCGCGCACCGTGGTCGCGAACTCGATTAGTGCCGCCGCGATGCGCAGTACACCATCCACCCCGGAAGCGGACTCGCACGCCTTCACGTCAGCCTGGAGCTGCTTGTCTCCGAGAGCATTGCCCAACGCGTCCCGCAGGACACGCAGAACGGCACGTTTTGCGTGTGCGCTTCCCTCGTCGAGCTCCCATCGTTTGCCGGTCCACTGGTGCCAGCCCAGACCATGCACGTGCAACAACCTGCCATTGAAGCGTGCCGCGAGACGATATGCGATCCGCACCTGCCCGCTGTGGTTCTCGCCTTCCTCGGTATCGGTGGGGAACCTCGGCTCCATGACGTACGTCATGGCGCGACCTCCGGCCCACAGCACCGCTCAATCGCGCGCATCCATCGCCATACGATGCCGCCGTCCGGTCCCTCGATATCGACGGAGCGGACGCCGGCGAGCAAGTCGCCGAGCGGGAGACCGGCGGGCGCCGTGGCGCCAACGCGCACCACCAGATCGAGGCCGCGGAGCGGGTGAGCCTGCCGCAGTGCGTCAAGGTTCGCGTCCGCAGCGTGCGTCAGATCGAGCGCGACACGGCAGCGAACACGCGGACTGACGCTGACCGGGGCGGTACCCTGGTTCTGTCGCTGTTCCTCATCGTGTGACGTTGGCCCGTCCGGTTCGCCTCCGGCCGGGCTGTCGCTGTTCTGGGGCCTCATGCGTGAGTGCCATTACGCAGAAGAGTCGCAACTCGATCCAGCTGCTCCTCTGTGAGGCGCGGCACTCCTTCGAGCCATTCGGCGATGTGCTCCGCTAAGCGTTCCTCGCGGTACTTCCGCCTTAGCTCGGTGACGTCCGCGCCAGGATCGCGGCGCTTTGTGTTCGCGATCTTCGAGCGGGTGTGGATTGATGCCATGACGTTCGGTCTCCCGGGATCACAAAATGACCGGCGGGTTTAGAGCCGAGGCCGCATACTCGCGCGAGGGGCATGAAGCGCCCGCGCTTTAGCACTAGTAGTCTAACGCCCGTGTTGGCGGTTAGAGCACCGCGACACGCGAGGGTGCAACTGATGACCGGTGGCACGGGCAACCGCATCGCGCTGCCGCTGTGTCGGGGTTGAGAGCCCAGGCGATGCCGACGCATCCGTCGTGCGTGTCATTGGCACATTCGCGGGATGCTCCGGCAGTCTTGCTGAAGGCACCAGACCAATCCCTGTGTGGGTCTGACACATCAAGGAACTGCTCGCCGGCCAGGACGACGCGGCGCCACGCGTAGTCGGTGGCTTGGTCACTGTTCACGCGACGGTTGTACCGAGGCACATCGCGCCGGCAGATTGGGCATCGGAATTCCCAATCCGTGCCCGCGTGAACGACAACTCGCGCGACCTTGTGGAAGCTCTCTCGGCCGAACTTGATGTAGTCCGCGCCCCCGGCGCTGTCCAGCTTTCGCCGGTCGATATAGGAGCGCCACGACTCGCCTGTGCGCCACGGCTCGCCCGCATCGGCGCGAACGGCCATAGCGCCGAGCCAAGTCGGCTCGTGACGACGCCTACAGACGACGATGAACGGAATTCTCAACGGATCAATTGGCTGAAATGCGAGGGCTTCGGCCCGCACCTCAGACTGTGGATGCTCAACACGTCGTGCAGCTCTAGACATTCACCGTCACCTCCACAAGCGACGGATCGAATCGAATCCCCTTGCCTGTGGGGTGGATTCGAACGTCAACAATGGCTTTGATTACGGCGCGCTTGTAGTCGATCGAGAGCGACTCCCACACGTCAACGACGGTTGAAGGATCGGTGAGGCGGGCGAGCACGCTGCCGTTGCGCGCGCCGGCGAGTTGCGTTGCCACCTGCGCGAGACGAGCCTCGACACGCTCGGTTACCGTCCGCAGCTGTGCCGCGGAGATCGCGCCGTCTGCGAACGCGGCTGCTGCCTCGGTGAGCCTCCCACGGAGAGCCACGGACTCATCGCGCAACACCTCAATGTCTTCGCGAGGATTCATGCGAGTGACGATCTCGGCGCCGTCTCGGGCTAGCAGGGCGGCAACCTTCGCGGACACGGTGGCATCGACGTCCCGCACGGCTCGCGCTGCGTGACCGGTGGTGCCGTCGCCCGGGCACCGGTAGATCACGCGAGGGCGATTGCGCTTGCTCTCGGCGCTGCCGACATGGGCGGACCGCATGAGCTGGCCACACTTACCGCACCGTGCAATGCCAGACACCAGCCACTTCGCGCGGTTATCTTGCTTGCGCTTGGTGGCCGGGTCCGAGAATCGCGCGCAAACCGCCCGCCACGCGTCCTCGGTCAGGATCGTCGGCCAGCCGTCCATTTGCCCGACGAGCTCGCCGTGATACTCCGAGAAACCGGCATTCTTCGGTCGAGTGATCACCTGCCGCAAACTGGTGTAGTTCCAACGGTTCCCACGCGAGGTCAGCACACCCTCTGCATTCAACCGCTTCACCTGCGAACCGAATGAGGCGCCGGCCAACAGCTCGGCGACCGTGCGGCGGATCACCGTCGCCTCCGCCTGGTCGAGCGCCACAGCGCCGTCCTGCCCCAGTCTCCATCCGTACGGCCGCCCACCACCGCGCCACTTTCCACGCTGCGCGTTCTGAACGTGCGCTGCCTTGATTCGGTCTGACTTGTGCTCGGACTCAAACCGCGCCCACGCTCCGACCGTGCGCGCGACGGCCCGACCTGATGGTGTCGAAAGGTCGAGCTCGCCGGCCTTGACGGTATGGGTGATGACGCCGCGCTTCTCGCAGAGCGTCACGTACTCCTCCAGCTCGCGCGGCGCCCTGTGGAGCCGGTCAGTGTGCCAGGCAACGACCACCGTCGCGGCGCCATTGTCGAGAGCATCTAGCATCCGCCGGTATTCGGGCCGTGGCTTCCCGGAGTATGCCGATATGTCGTTGTCGGTGAACACATCGATAACGTGCCAACCGCGATCGTCGGCCAGCTGCCGACACAGTGCTAGTTGCCGGTCCACGCCGTTGCGCTCGTCCTCGCGATCTTCGGAGATCCGGCAGTAGATCACGGCGTTCGTTGTCATGCGTAAAGCGTCTCATTGGAGAGTGCGTCTTGACAATGCTCGCAAGTCCGGAGTTGAGCGCGATGAGCAGGTCCAGGCTCTCCTCCTGGCGCACTTCGCCGACCACGATCCGTGACGGGCGCATGCGCAGGGCCTCCTTGACCAACCGACGCAACGGGATCTCACCGGTGCCCTCGAGGCTCGGTTGGCGGCACTGCAACGCCGCCCAGTCGCGCAGGCTGAGCTGCAGTTCGAAGACCTCCTCGCACGAGACCACCCGCTCCATCGAGGGGATGGCGCTGGCGAGGCAGTTCAGGGTGGTGGTCTTGCCTGCCTGTGTTCCCCCACTGACGAGGATGTTCAGCCCGGATGCGACGGCCGCGCCGAGGAAGCGCGCCGCCGGTGCCGTGATGGTGCCGAGGCGCACCAGATCGTCCAATTGGCGGGCGCGCGCCACGAATTTGCGGATGTTGATCAGCCAGTGGCTGCGCGTGATGTCGGGGATCGCGACGTGCAGCCGGCTGCCGTCCGGCAGCGTCGCGTCGACGAAGGGAGAGGACAGGTCGATGCGGCGCCCGCTCGGCTTGAGCATGCGCTCGACAAGCGTCCGCACCTGCTCGGACGTCAGGATCGTCGGGGTGAGCTCGGCGACGCCGTGCCGGGCGACGAAGACACGCTCGGGTTCGTTGATCCAGATCTCCTCGATCGTCGGGTCATCGAGGTAGGGCTGCAACGGACCGAATCCGAGGACGGCGTCCAGGACACGCTGCGTCGCCTTCTCGCGGTCGCCCAACGGCACGAGGCCACCGTGCAGGCTGCGCTCCTCGTAGTCCTGCACGGCGTCGCGGACCAGGCCGTGCAGCACTTGCTGGTCGTGCGCCGGATCGAGTCGTTGCCGACGGATCAGCTCACGGATCTCGTCCTCGATGACGTCTGCGCCGTCCATCGGACACCTTCCCCTGAAACTTGCGTCCACGTCCGCAGTGAACGTGGTCATACAACACATGAACCGGGCGGTGGTGGCGTCATCCACCGAATCCTTTAACAACGCCATACCTTGACGACCGGTCGTCGGACACAGGGATGGCACTGCGCACCAGCGGCCCCACCGATCACTCCCTTCGAGCATGCCCTGATCGGCACCGCCGTGGCGGTTATCCACAGGCAGGGATGTGTCATCGACCGCACTCGATCGCCACGTCCTCGACCGTCGACGGCCTACGGTGAAGGACTTCGCACACCCCACGGAAGGGCTCGCCATGTCCCGTCGTTCCCGTCTCACCGCCAGTCTGCTCGCCGTCAGCTGCGGCGGTCTTGCGCTCAGCGCTGCGCCCACCGCACACGCGGCCGACCCGGGCGCGGGCCTCGTGCTGTCGCCGATCGGCGGCGGTTACGAGTCGCCGGCTCTGCGCGGCTTCGCACTCGAAGTCGCCGCCCACGCCACCGGCGCCACCGTCGACATCCTTGGTCGTGCCCTCGGCATACGGCGATGCACTCGAGGACCGCGACTCAAACCTGGAACTGGCCGGCCAGCGGGCCCAGCAGATCGACAGCGAGTGCGACGCGGCCGTCGCCGGCTCGTCATACGCGGCGCGTTTTCCGGCCGGCTGCCGCGCCACCCTGCTGACGCTGCTGGACCGCTCTGACGCCTCGAATCCCAGCAATTCCAACGCGTTCCGTGCCGCGGACACCGACGGCAGTTTCGTGCTCGGCGGTGACCAGGTCCTGGCGATGCAGGTGCTGGCCAACACACCCGCCGAGAGCTCGATGGAGTATGCCGCCCGCCACGGGGTGGTCTTCGGCGGCACCAGCGCGGGCAACGCCGTCGAGTCGCGCAGCATGGGCGCCGGGTATGCCGACAGCGGCTATCCGGAGAACGCCATGGAACGCGGCCAGGCCCTCATCTACTGGGGTGACAACCTGTCCAGTGACGAGCGCGGCCTGTCCTTCGGCTCGCAACGCATCATCCTGGACCAGCACTTCTACCAGCGCGGCCGCTTCGGCCGGCTGCTCGCCTACACCGCGGAGTCCGTCGGGCGGTATGGCGGCGCCGGCAAGCTCGGCCTCGGTGTCGACTACGCGACCGGGGTGGCGGTCACCGACGACGCGACGGTGTCCCGGCCGTTCGGCGCCTCGTCCTCGGCCTTCGTCGACCTGAAGCATGCCTCGGCGCCGGCGTGGGTCGGACCGCGGCAGACGCTGACCGTGCGGCACGTCCTCACCCACCTGATGGCTCCTGGCACCGGTATGACCTACGACGTCGCCTCCCGGAGGCCGTCCGTCGGCGGGACTGCGGTCGCGGCACCACGCCCGGCCGCTCTGCCGGCCCTGTCCGCGAAGCGGACCCTGCTGCTCGGCGGCGGGCAGAACGACACGGCGTCCTCGGAGCCGTTGCGGTCGCTGGTCTCCGCCGCCACCAGGAAGGGACCGATCGTGGTGATCGTCGCGGCCTACACGGACACCGCGGCGGCGCGCGCCGCCGCAGCGACGTATGCGACGGCTCTGCGCGGCGCCGGGTGGCGCGGCCCGGTGCGCACCGCGGTCCAGGGCGCCGACCGCGTCAACCCCGGCACCGTTGCGGGAGCGGCCGGTGTGGTGTTCGTCGGCGGCGATCAGTCGCTCGTGCCGAATGCTCTGCGCGACAAGCAGTTCGCCCAGGCGGTCAAGGTCGCCACGACCACCACGGCGGTGCTGACCGACGGCGCCATGACACCGGCGATGGGCACCAGTTACCTGGCGAACCCGGATCCGGAGCTCTTCGACGAGGATGCCGCGATCGCGCAGTTCCGCACCGACTACCCGGTCGTCGCGAGGGGCCTGGGAATCGTCCCCGGCTACCGCTTCGAGCCGGAACTGACCGAGGGTTACCGCTGGGGCCGGCTCTACACCGGTGCCAAGGCGGCACCGGCCACCGTCGGTGTGGGCATCAGCGAGCGCACCGCGTTGCGTGTCGGCAGCGCCGCGCCGTTGGTCGTCGGGGAACGCAGCGTGGTCGTCGCCGACGGACGACAAGCCCGCTGGCTGCCGGGATCGAACGGAGCGCTCGGCGCGGTGAACGTCTGGCTGAGCACCTTCGGGCCGACCTCGCAGGTCTCCTGAGCCGCCAGACCACAACGGGCCGGCACTGCTGCTTCGCGACTTGTCCACAGGCCACGGCCTTCCAAGCGGCAGAGGGATCGTTCATCGGCCCACAATCGGCCCATGGCCGCATCGCCTCCCGAACCCTCGCGTACGTCGACACGCTCCCTGCGCCTGCACCTCGTGGGCTGCGCACCCGACCCAGCCGCGGAGCCGGTCTCCGTCTGCCTGCGCGCTCCCGGGGACAGCACGTGGTCGGACGCTCGCGAGGCCATCCGGGCCTGCGGAATCGAGGTCCCCGAACGGTTGTATGCCGGCAACCTCGCCGTCGCCGACGACACACCCCTGGGCCGGCATCCGCTGCTCAACGGGGTCCAGCTCTGTCCCCGGCCGACCGCGGCGGCAGCACGGCATCTGCTGGACCTGGTGGTCACCGAAGGTCCCCAGGTCGGCGCGCGGACCGCCCTCGGCATACAGGTGCAGCGCATCGGCCGCGCCGCCGACAACACCCTGATGCTGCACGACCCCGATCTCTCGCGCACCCACCTGGTGGTGGGGCTGGATCAGGGTCGGGCCATGGTCTCCGACGCGCGGTCGACCAACGGAAGCACCATCGACGACCGGCTGCTGACGCCGGAGCACCCCCTCGAGTTGCGGGCCGGCCAGCGGTTGCGGGCCGGGTCCACGACGTTCGCCCTCGAGCGCGCGCTGCCGGCCGAGGGCGCGCTCGACACCGACGAGTCATGCCGGGTCCCCTTCCAACGCGCACCACGAAATCCGTTGCGATTCCCTGAAGTCGAGTTGGAACGACCCGCCGCGCCCGGCCGGCCCGAGCGGCACCGACTGCCGTGGCCGGTGATCGTGCTGCCGGCGCTGCTCGCGGTCGTGATGGTCGCAGTGATGCACAACGCGATGTTCCTGATGTTCGCGCTGCTGGGACCGGTCATGATGATCGGCCAGCACATCTCCGAACGGCAGGGCGGCTCCAGCAGACTCAAGACCCAGCAGGCGGAGTATGCCGAGAAGAGCCGCCGTCTCGAGTCGGACAAGGAGGCAGCGCTCGAGGCCGAACTGACCCTCCGACGCAGGATCGCACCGCCGATCAGCGACACCCTGCGCTCCGCGACGGCACGCGACGCCCGACTCTGGTGTCGATCGCCCTCGCATGCCGACTATCTGCACTGCCGGATCGGCATCGGCCGCCTACCGAGCAAGGTGCGAGTCACCGGCGACGGGGACGGGACCGAGACGCTGTGGCTCGCCGACGCGCCGATCACGCTGTCACTCCATGACTCACGCATCGTCGGAGTCACCGGCACGGCCACCGCCCGGCGCCGAATGGCCGAGGCGATGGTCCTGCAGCTGGCGACCTGGCACTCGGCGCACTTCCTGCGCGTCACTGTCGTCTGCGACACCGCAGCACAGCGCGCCCGGTGGCAGTGGGTGACGTCGCTGCCGCACGTGACGGTCTCGCCGCACGCGGACACTGCCCTCAGCGACCTGGAGAACGACGAAAACGGCTGTGTCCGCATGCTTTCCGAAGTGCTCCCCGCGCAGGACGACACCCGGATCGGTCCGGCGAGGACCGACCCGCCCGTGTCGCACGTCATCGTTCTGGACGACTGTGCAGCACTGTGCAACCGGCCGGAGGTCACTGCGCTGCTGCACGACGCCGACCGCGCGGGCGTGGCGATCATCGCGATCGGGGACCCCACCGACCTGCCTGCGGAATGCGATGTGTGTGTCGAGGTCAGCAGCGACACGAGGGTCACCGTGTCCGGCGCGGTCGATGCCCGCGGATGCCCGGACCTACCGCACCCCTCACTGACCCGGGCGGTGGCCGACCGGCTGGCCGGCATCTGCGACGCCACCCCTGACGCGACGACCGGGTCGTTGCCCGAACGCGCCGCGCTGCTCGATGTATGGCGCACCGGCGGCACCGATGCCTCGGATGCTGTGAGCATCGTGCGGCGCTGGCGTGAGTCACCGCGGTCGACCGTCGCACCACTCGGACTCACCGCGGACGGAGTGCTCCGCATCGACCTGGCGACCGACGGCCCGCACGGGCTCATCGCCGGCACCACCGGCGCGGGCAAGTCCGAGTTGCTGCAGAGCCTGGTCACCTCGCTCGCGCTCGCGAACCGGCCGGACGAACTGGTCTTCGTGCTGGTGGACTACAAGGGCGGCGCCGCCTTCCAGGAGTGCGCCCGGCTGCCGCACACCGTCGGCCTGGTGACCGACCTGGATGCGCATCTGACCGCCCGCGCGCTGACGTCGCTGGGCGCCGAGGTACGGCGCCGCGAGCGGCTACTCCGTGCTGCCGGAGCCAAGGACATCGAGGATTACCAACGCATTCCGGACGCTGCGCCACTGCCGCGGCTGGTCCTGGTCATCGACGAGTTCCGGGTACTGGCCGAAGAGCTGCCGGACTTCATCAGCGGCCTGGTGCGCCTTGCGGCGGTCGGCCGCTCCCTCGGCATACATCTGCTGTTGGCGACGCAGCGGCCGGCCGGCGTGGTGTCGGCCGACATACGCGCCAACGTCAACCTGCGGATCGCGGTGAGGGTGCGCGACACCGCCGACTCCCAGGACGTCATCGACGGCGGCGATGCGGCACAGATCCCCGCAGCGCTCCCCGGCCGGGCGATCGTGCGCACCGGCGGCGGCCGACCCGTCACCTTCCAGACCGCGCGCATCGGCGGTTGCAGCCTCGACGCCGGCGACCGGATCGAGGTCTCCCGCCCGCAGGCCCACGGCGGCCCGCCGGTCGCCCTCACCCCGCCGATGGAGTTCGCCGGTCCCACCGATCTGCAGCGGGTGGTCGGCGCGCTCACCGACGCGAGCGCCGAGTTGGGGGTGGCCACGCCTCAGTCACCCTGGTTGCCCCCGTTGCCCGCGACGGTGGTCGTCGACGAGTTGACCGCGCCAGCGCGGGCCGTGGGCGGCGCGCCGGCGGGCGCGGAGGGCATCCCCTTCGGCCTGCTGGACGTTCCGCAGGACCAGACGACGCGGCCGATCGCCTGGGACCTGGCGACGGACGGCCACCTGGCCGTCGTCGGCGGTCCGCGCAGCGGGCGGACCTGCCTGCTGCGCACTCTCGCCGTCGAGGCCGCCCGCAAGTGGCCACGCGACGGCGTGGCGATCTACCTGATCGTTGCCGGGTCGGGCCTCGGTGTGCTGCGCGCGCTGCCACAGGTCGGTGCCGTCATCGACCGCGACGATGCCGGTCGCATGCACCAGCTCGTGCAATGGCTGACTGATGAAATACGTTCCCGCCAGCAGGAATTCGCGGAGCAACAGGTCAACGACTTCGCCGAGCACCTGGCGGTCGGCGGCCGCTTGCCACGGATCCTGCTGCTCATCGACGGGTGGGAGACGCTGACCGAGATCAGTGAGGAGACCAGCCTCGGCAGGCTCACCGACGAGGTGCTGCAGCTGCTGCGGGACGGCTCCGCCGTCGGGTTGTATGCCGCCGCCACCGGCGGCCGCGCCCTGGCGACCGGCCGGGTGGTCAGCAGCTTCCCGCGCAAGCTGATGCTCCGGCCCGCGGACGCCGGCGACGCGATGCTGCTCGGGATGCGGGAGACCGACCTCCCCCAGTCGATGCCACCGGGCCGGGCGGTGATCTGTCCCGACGGTCTCGAGCTGCAGGTCGCCACGCCGACGACCGATCAGACGGGTTCCATTGTCGCCGCACACATCTCACGGCTCGGTGCGCAGATGACCGCACCACACGTGCATCGCTTCGCGCCGATCCCGCAGCAGTGTGCCCGCGCCGAACTCCCCCGCGTGCCGGACCGCGTCCTGCTCGGCATCGGCGGCCGCGACATCGCCCCGATCGGGGTGCCACTGGGCGGACACCGGGAGCTCGCCGCCCTCGTCGCCGGCCCACCCCGCAGCGGACGCAGCACCGCGCTCGGCACCGTCGCGCACCAGTTGACCGAGCGTGCGGTCTGCTGGATCGCCGGCCACGGGGCAGCACCGCCGTTGCCGGCACACGTGGACCAGCTCGACGCCGCGGCACCGGAGGACTTCGCCGCGTGGCTCAACACCCACCCGGGTGGGGCGGTGCTGGTCGACGACATCGACGAACTGATCGGCTCCCCCGTCGACGATCTGCTGACCGACTACCTCCAGCACGGTCGCCGGGCCGGCGGGATCGTCTGGGCCAGCGGACGATCCGACACGTTGGCCAACGCCTTCCGCGGCGCGGTGGCGGAGCTGCGCCGCCGGCAGACCGGCCTCATCCTGCAACCCGGCCGTCGCGACGGCGAACTCCTCGGTGCCCAGCTCGGCCCAGCCGGCCGGGCCGCTCCCGGGCGTGGCGCGCTCGTCATCCGCAGTCGGGCGGTGCCGATCCAGGTGGCGGCCTGAACCGGCCCACTGACGGCCCATGTCCGCGCCGAGTGACACGGAGGTGCGTGCCCGTCACAGGCCGAGCTTCAACTCCTGACGGCGCTGCTGCACCAGCAGCACCCGCAGCCCTTCGTCACCCGCGGTGACGCCGCGGGTCGCTCCGGCCGGGATGTGCACGAGTTCTCCTGCGGTCAGGACCAACTGGCCGACCTCGGTCACCAGCACGCCGGCGCCGGACAGCACCGTCACGAGCACGTCACAGCCCGGCCCCCGGTGCGGCTCCAGCGCGACACCGGCATCCACCTCCAGCACGCTGGCGTCCAGGTCGCGGTCTCGCGCGCTGAGGCGCCATACGGCACCGTCGGCTCCGGGTGTGCCGCCCAGTTCGTCCGCGCGGCCGAGCGCCCGCGGCATCGGCGTGCTGGATCGGCGGGTGATCCGGATCCGCCAGTCGCGCACCTCCTGGTTGAGGTACTCCCAGTCGTAGCCGGCAGGCCATTCCGCCTCGAACTCGTCGTGCAGGTGCTTCGGGTCGTGGTCGTTGACCAGCACGAAGGCCTCGCCCACCGCGAGGTCGCGGAACGTGGCGAAGATCGTCGGGTGCTTGTCGGGCTTGCGCATGCCCCGCACGTCGAGGGTCTGGGTGGTCGTCTGGTCGGACATGGCATCACTTCCGGGTCGGGGATTTCTTCACACGAAGAACTTGTGTAAATTCTAGGCATGACCGATTCCGCGATCGCCCTCGACACCGTCGCCGACAAACTCCTCGCCCGCGCGGCCGACGCGCACAGCGGCCGCGCGACCCAGGCCTTCCACGCCGCCGGGGACGGGGTGCTGACCACGGTCGCGCTCGCCCTGCTGACCGGTCGGCAGCTGTCGGAGCACGCCAACCCCGGCGAGGCGTTCCTGCACGTGCTCTCCGGACGCTTGCGGCTCAGCTCCGGCGATCACGCGTGGGAGCTGGGGCCCGGCGAGATCGTCGCGGTGCCCCAGCGGCGGCACTCCGTGCTGGCCCTGCAGGACTCCGTCGCGCTGCTCACGATCGCGCACGTCTCGTCGTGACCACCCGCGCCCGGATCCTCGCCGTGCTGCGCGACAGCACCGAGCCACTGACCGTCACCGAGGTCGCAGGACGCGCCGGGGTGCACGCCAATACCGTGCGTTTTCACCTGGATTCGCTGCTCGAAGCCGGACGCGTCGAGCAGGTCCGGTCGGCGCCCGCCGGCCGCGGGCGGCCGGCGCTCCGCTTCCGTGCCGTCGCCCGGATGGACCGGGGCGGACCGCGCGGCTATCAGGCGCTGGCCGCGACACTGCTGGCCGACCTCACCAGCCGGCCCGATCCCGCCGAGCAGGCCCGGCGCGCCGGGCGGTCGTGGGGTCGCCACCTCGCCGAGCAGTCCCACGACATCTCGGCCGGCCCGGCCACCACGCTGATCACCGCCCTGGCCGACCTCGACTTCGCACCGGAACAGACCGCGCCGGGCGAGATCTCCCTGCGGCACTGCCCCTTCCTGGAGCTCACCACGCCGCAGGGCGGGCCCGTCTGCGCCATACACCTGGGGCTGATGCAAGGCCTGCTGGCCGACTCCGCTGCCGACGTCGCACGACTCGATCCCTTCGTGACGCCCGACCGGTGCGTGGCCACGCTGCGTTAGAGCTGATCGCCGCGCAGGCACGCCCCCAGCGAGGTGAGGAACCGGTCGACGTCGTCCACGCTGCTGTATGGCGCCAGGCCGGCCCGCAGCCCGCTGTCGATGCCCAGCCGACGGGCGGTTTCGTAGGCGTAGAAGGTGCCGGCGGGTGCATCGATGCCGTCGGTGGCCAGATAATCGGCGACCTGGTCGGCAGGGCGGCCGGCGAAGGTCATGAACAGCGTCGGGGTCCGGCGCTTCGCACGGGAATGCACTGTCACCTCGGGGAACTGGGCCAGTCCTGCTTCGAGCCGTTCGCGCAGCGCCTCCTCGTGGGCGTGCAGCGCCTCCAGTGAGCTGCGCAGCCGCTCCCGGCGGCTGCCGCTGCCGGGCACCAGGCCGGCCAGGAAGTCGACCGCCGCCGTGGTGCCGGCCAGCAATTCGTAGGGCAGCGTGCCGATTTCGAAGCGTTCCGGCACCGTGTCGGTCGACGGCCGCAGCTTGTCCGGCCGCATGTGGTCGAGCAGTTCCGCCCGGCCGGTGAGCACGCCGCAGTGCGGCCCCAGGAATTTGTATGGCGAACAGACGTAGAAGTCCGCGCCGAGCACCGGCACGTCGACGACGTCGTGCGCGGTGTGGTGCACGCCGTCGACATACAGCAACGCACCCGCGTCATGTGCCGCAGCAGCCACCGCAGCGATGTCCGGCTGGGTGCCCAGCAGATTCGAGGCCGCGGTCAGCGCGACGAGCCGGGTGCGTTCCGACAGCTGACCGGTGATCGAAGCCATGTCCAACTCGCCGGTCGCCGGGTCGAAGTCGGCCCACCGCACTTGCACGTCGGCTCGCTCGGCGGCCAGCAACCAGGGGCCGACGTTGGCGTCGTGGTCCAGGCGGCTGAGGATGATCTCGTCGCCGGGCTGCCAGGTGCGTGCCAGCGCGCGTGACGCCATGAACGTCAGCTCGGTGGCGCTGCGGCCGAAGACGACCGAGCCGGGGTCGACGCCGAGCAGGTCGCCGATCGCGGTGCGGGCGCCGAGCACGATGGCGTCGGCGTTGCGCTCCGCCGGTGTGCGCCGGCCACGGTTGGACAACGGCGCGGTGAGGGCGTCATACATCGCCCGCGCGACGGGTGCGGGGGTCTGGGTGCCGCCCGGTGCGTCGAAGTGCGCGCGTCCGCTGCGCAACGACGGGAACTGCTCCCGCACGGCCGTCACGTCATACCGCTCGGAGGTTGTCGGTCGATCCATCACGGAGAGCCCTTTCGCACGTCGGTTGCAGCACCGCGCTCAGCATCCCAGGGGTCGTCCCGGCCGGCCGCGGCAGGGCGGCCGGACCTCAGAGCGCGCGGCTCGGTGCGCCGAGCGCCCCCGCGATGCCGGCAGGCCGCGCGGACTGTCCCATGGACGAATGCTGCTGCCAGCCGGCCTCGTCGGCGATCGACACGGTCAGCCCGCCGAGGATGAAGGCGACCAGGACCGCGACCAGCGCGGCGGTCGGCAGGTTGGGCAGCAGTCGACGCCAGCCGGTCGCGGATGCCGTCATCCCGTGGAACTCGTGGGTGAGTGCGTGGCCCTTGCCCCTGCTGAGCAGCCACTGGTTGACCGGCACCGCGGCCAGGAACGCGGCAGTCAGCGAGATCATCATGCCGACCCAGAAGACGACGTTGACCAGTCCGGCGTTCATCGCACCGGGCAGCAGCACCATGACGACGTTGTCCACCACTTCCATCGTGGCGATCGACACCGTGTCCGCCGCGAGCACGACACCGAGTGCGGCCAGCGGAGCGACTCCCACCCGGACCAGCGGCAGACTCGACAGCGAGAAGCCGAAGACGAAAGCGAGCCCGATCGAGATCGCGACCGACCATCCGTTGCTCAGACCGGCACCGGTGGAGATCATCATGCCGACGATCTCGCCGATCGCGCAGCCGGTGAGGCAGTGCAACGTCGCCGCCACCGCCATCGACCAACTCGCGTCCATGTGGTGCTCGTGGCCGGCGGCCATGTCGTGATGCTGTGCGTGCTGATCGCTCATCGATCTCTCCCGGCGCTTCGACTGCGTGACGACGCGTCCAACGTATACCCCCTGCGGGTATATTCCCGGCGCGGTCCGGCGACGGGCGACGGCGCCCGTAGGACAGGATGGGCGGGTGACAGCACGCGTCGACTCCGTCCATGTCAGCTCCAGCCACTCGTTCAGTAAGACGCCGGTGCCCGCCATCCGGCTCATCGAGGGCATCGGCGTGGCAGGTGACGCGCACGCCGGCGTCACGGTCCAGCACCGCAGCCGGGTGGCCGCCGACCCGAGCCAGCCCAACCTGCGCCAGGTGCACCTGATCCACACCGAACTCTTCGACCTGTTGAGCGCGGCGGGCCACCGGGTAGGGCCGGGTGAGCTCGGCGAGAACATCACCACGACCGACATCGACCTGCTGTCGCTGCCGGTCGGCACCCGCCTGCGCATCGGTCCGGCGGAACTGACGGTGACCGGCCTGCGCAATCCCTGCCGGCAGATCAACACCTTCCAGCGCGGCCTGCTCCAACAGGTCCTGCGCAAGGACGCCGACGGAGCGGTGCAGCGGCTGGCCGGGGTGATGGCGGTCGTCAGCCGGGGAGGTGCCGTGCGTCCGGGCGATCGGATCGAGCAGCAGTTGCCGCCGCTGCCCCACTTCCCGCTCACCCGCGTCTAGACCGGCCGGGGGCACCCGCGGCCGGTGCGCCGCCCCCGCCTTGGGGTATGACGCGCGGGCATGACGCCCGCGGGTATGACGCCCGCGGGTATGACGAAAGCGCCCCGGACCGCTGTGATCCGAGGCGCTTTCCGCGACGCTTCGCGTAGTAGCGGGGGCAGGATTTGAACCTGCGACCTCCGGGTTATGAGCCCGGCGAGCTACCGAGCTGCTCCACCCCGCGTCGGTGAACACCACCTTACGTGACACCGGCCGGAGCGCCAAATCGGCGCGTTGACTCATCCAATATGCACGAATCCGCCGAGATTCTCCGACTATGCCCTCGCGCGCCATACACCGCGATCGGCATACTCCGGGCCGGGCCACACCTTCCGACTATGCCCATCGCGCGCCATACACCGCGATCGGCATACTCCGGGCCGGGCCACACCTTCCGACTATGCCCATCGCGCGCCATACACCGCGATCGGCATACTCCCGCCCGGGCGACACCGCGCCAGACGGCAGGACCTACTTGCTGGTCGACTTCGGCGCCGGCGACGAGCTGGACGACGGACTGGACGACGGATTGGACGACGAGCTGCCACCTTGGGCCGCGATGGCCTTCTCGATGGCGGCCTTCAACTTCTTCTGGTCCTCGCCGTATGCCGCGAAGTCGCCCTTCTTGAGGTCCTGCTCACCCTGCGTGTACCACTTGTTCGCGTCCTGCAGCGCCTGCTGCAGGGCGGGGTTGCCGCTGGACTTCGACGAACCGGACGGCGAGCCCGACGACGAATCGGACGAGCCCGACGGGGACGGCGAAGGTGTGGACGACGGCGGCGTCGATTGTCCCGAATCCCCTGCGCTGGCACCGGAGTTCCCGCCGAAGAGTTCGTTCAGCGCACCGTCCAGGGTGGTGTCCCACGCCAGCTTGTCGCCGAACCCGACGACGACGGCCTTCAGCAGTGGGAACGAGGTGTTGCCGGCCGCCTTGACGTAGATCGGTTCGACATACAGCAGCCCTCCCCCGACCGGCAGGGTGAGCAGATTGCCCTCCTGTACCTCGGAGCCGACCTGCTTGTTGTAGGTCAGGAACTGCGCCAGCGTCTGCTTGGTGGTGGGCGACACCGCCTGCGAGGAGTTGATGTCGTTCTGGAACTGCCCCGGCCCCTTGACCGTGACGTTGCGCGGCATCTCCAGGATGCGGAACGTTCCGTAGCCGGGACTCTTCTTCCCCGGTGTCGAGCCGGCGTCCGCGTCGACGGTCATGAATGCGGCGAGGTTCTGCCGGTCGCCGGTCGGGATGAAGGTCGAGGTCAGCGAGAACGTCGGCGACTTCTGGTCCGGCATGGCCACCGACAGGTAGTACGGCGGCTGCTGCTCACGGTTGCCGCGGGCCGGGTCCGTCGGGATCTGCCACTGGTCGTTGCCCTGGAAGAACTGCCCCGCATCGGTCACGTGGTATTTGGTCAGCAGCTCCCGCTGCACCTTGAAAAGGTCCTCCGGGTACCGCAGGTGCGACATCAGCCCGGCCGGGATCTTCGCCATCGGCTTCACCGTGCCGGGGAACGCACTGCGCCACGCCTTGAGCACCGGATCCTTGTCGTCCCAGGCGTACATCGTCACCTGGCCGGTGTAGGCGTCGACCGTGGCCTTGACCGAGTTGCGGATGTAGTTGACCCGCCCACCGGCCAGCTTGCGCAGGTTGCTCGAGGAACTGGTCAGCGCGTCCGCGGTGGCGTTGCCCAGCGACTGCAGCTGCGAGTTCGGGTAGTGCGCCGAGGTCGTGTAACCGTCGACCACCCACTGCACGTGGCCGCCTTCGACCACCGGGTAGGGGTCGCCGTCGACGGTCAGCCACGGCGCGACCTTCTTGACCCGGTCGACCGGGTTGCGGGTGTCCAGCACACGCGACTCGCTGTTGATCGAGCCCGAGAAGAGGAAGTTCAAGTCGTGGAACTTGGTGGCATACGCCAGCTTTCGGGGCCACGAACCCACGCCGACGCCGCCACCGCCGGTGTAGGTGGTGCGCTGCTCGCCGCCGGAGGAGGTGCGCGGATAGTCCAGCTCGCGCTTCGGCCCGCCCGCAGGGCCGCCGACGATCGAGAAGCGCGGCGAGGACTCGCCGAAGTAGATGCGGGGCTCGAAGTCGCCCAGCTTGCCCACCGGCGGGATGTCGGACTCCAGAAACACCGGCTGCCCGTCGTCGGTGCGCTCGTTGCCGTATGCCGCCACGACACCGAACCCGTGCGTGTAGACGGTGTGGTCGTTGACCCAGTTGCGCTGCGAATCGGGCACGCCGTTCAGGTCCAGCTCGCGCACCCCGACCACGACGTCGTCGGTCTTGCCGTCGATCCGGTAGCGGTCGACGTCCAGCGTGTTGCCGAACTGGTAGTAGTTGCGCTGCCCCTGCAATTGCCGGAAGGTCGGGGAGACGATCGACGGGTCGACCAGGCGGATGCCGGGCACCGTCGCCGCGTCCTGTGCCAGCTGCCCGGCATCGGTCTTCTTGGTCGGCGTGTAGGAGGTGATCTTCACCTTGTCGAGCCCATATGCCGTCTTGGTCGCCTCGATGTTCTGGGCGATGTACGGCGTCTGCAGCGACTGCTCGGTCGGGCGCACCTTGAAGCGCTGCACCAGTGCCGGGTAGATCGCACCCAGCACGATCGCGCAGACCACCAGCAGCGCGAGTCCGACGATCGGCAGCCGCCAGGTGCGGGTCCAGATGGTGGCGACGAACAGCACCGCGCAGATCACCGCCGCTCCGGCCAGCATCGCCTTGGCCGGCAGCGTGGCGTGCTGGGCGGTGTAGTCGATGCCGGTGAAGAGCGAGTTGTCGATCGCGGTCAGGTCGTAGCGGCCCAGCCAGTAGGCGACCGCACGCACCAGCACCAGCGCCGCCAACAGCAGCGACAGGTGGATGCGTGCCGCACCGGTGGTGCGAATGCCCTTGTCCCGCAGGGCGATCCCGCCATACAGGTAATGCATCACGACGGCGGCGATCAGCGACAGGATCAACGTCATGGTGAGGAAGCCGACGACCACCTGCAGCCACGGCAGGGTGAAGACGTAGAAGCCGATGTCCTTGTGGAACTCCGGGTCCTGGGTGCCGAAACGCTGCCGGTTGAGCCACAGCAGCGCGATCTTCCACTGCCCGATCGCGGCGGAGCCGGTGAACAGCGCGAAAACCAGCGGCACCACCCAGAACGCCGCTCGGCGGAACGGCTCGATCGCCTCGCGGTAACGGTCCATGCTGTCCAGCTCGGCGGTCGCCGGCGCGTAGATCGGCCGCTGCCGGTAGGCCAGCCACATGCTGACCCAGATGAGGCCGCCCGCCAACAGTGCGCCACCGACGAACATCGTGCTCTTGGTGAGGTATTCGGTCCGGAACACCGAGGAGTAGCCGATGCTGGAGAACCACAGCTGATTGGTCCACACGTTGGCCCAGACCTGGACCAGCACCAGGACGGCCACGATCGCCGCGGCGACGATCACGACCCGTCGCGCACCGATGGGTCCGAAACGGCGCACCGCCGCGCCACGCTCGTCGTGCTCGTTGCCGGCCGGCTCGTCCGAAGAAGTCAACGTGGGCCTCGTGTCCAAGGGTGCAGGGTCTGGGGACAACCTAACCCGCGCACTTATGTGCGGGGCCCAGGCGTTGCCCGATCGCAATACGGCAGCATTGGTCGTATGCCGGAAGACGCCACTGACCCGGGTCAGCAGCTCAAGCAGGTCCTGAGCCCGCTGGCCGAATGCGCCCTCGACACCGAACGACACGTCGCCTCCGCCGGGTGGGACCAGTCGCCGCGGCTGTTCGCCATCGCGCGCAACGCCGACCTGCTGGCCCGCGAGCCGGGTCTGGCCGGACAGCTTGCCGGGGCGGACCCCTCGGCATACAGCACCATCGAGCAGGAGGGGCTGCCGCAGACCTCCAACATCGAGAGCCTGTTGCGTCAACTCGCCTGGCCGGCCGAGGTCGACGGCGTCGCGCTGGCGGTGGAGCGGATCGTCGTGCCGCCGGAGGCCGAGCGGGATCTGCCGGAGAACGCCGAGGCCGCGGCGGAGGCGCTGGCGGCGCATCCGGACCGGGCCGACGTGCGGCTGCTGGTCGCGGTGCTGCGCAACGGTGACTCGATCTGCCTGCTGCGGCAGCGGGCCCACGACGCCGACGACAAGGTCGCGGTCGGCAAGGACATCGCACCGGGCCTGGTGCACGCCCTGCAGGTCACCCTGCAGGACTGACGTCACCCCACGGCGTTCTCCTCCGCTGGGTCACCTCATACGTCGCGGGGACCCCGACGTCGGCATTGCGGCTCCTTCGCTGGACGGCCGAGTCAGCAGCTGGGGAACCCGCTGGTCTTGCCCTGGGCGATCTGCTCGACCTCGGAGATGGCGTCCTTGACCGTGTCGATCCGGATGACGGTCAGACCCTTCGGCTCGTGACCCTTCGCCTCCGAACAGTCACTGGTCGGTGCGAGGAAGAACTTCGCGCCGGCGCGTTTGGCCCCCAGCATCTTCTGCCGGATGCCGCCGATGGGACCGACGGACCCGTCCTCGCTCATCGTCCCGGTGCCGGCGATCTGGTGGCCACCGGTCAGCGCACCCGGAGTCAGCAGGTCGTAGATCGCCAGCGTGAACATCGTGCCCGCCGACGGTCCGCCCACGTCGCCCGCGTTGACCTTCACCTGGTAGGGGAATGCGTATGACGGGGAGATCGCGATGCCGAACACCGCGTGGCCGCCGTCCCCCGCGCTGGTGGGCACCGTCAACCGCAGCTGCTTGCCGCCGCGCTCGACGGTGACGGGCACCGCGGTGCCGGCCTTGACCTTCGCCATCACCGTGGAGACGGACTTCAGCGTGGTGACCTTCGTGCCGTCGAGCTTGACCAGCACGTCGCCGGGCTTCAGCGTGCCCTGCGCAGCGGCGCCCTTCTGCAGCTGGATGACCTTGATGGTCTCCGGGACGGTGATGCCGGCGGCGCGCATGGCGACGACCTCCGCGGTCTGTTGCGAGTTGGTCATCTCCGCGGTGCTCTGCTTCTGCACCTGCTTGGAGGTGATGCCCTGGGGGAACCAGACGTCCTCGGGATAGATCTCGGCGTCGTCCTCGAAATACTTGGCGCGCAGCCACTCCATGATGCTCACCGGGTACTGCGGCCCACCGGCCATCGACACCGTCGTGAAGTCCAGGGTGCCCGACGTCGGGTACGTCTTGACGCCCTTGACCTCGATCACCGGCTTGCCGTCGGTCTTGCCCAGCGTGTTGGTCACCGGCCCCGGACGCAGGATCACCTTGGGCACGTGGATCAGGTTGAGTGCGGCCACCGCGATCACCAGCACCACGGCGGTCACCAGCAGCGCGACGTTGCGCCCGCTGAGCGACCGCTTCGCCCCCGTGACCGGCCCGGGGGCCGCTCCCGTACCCGGGTGACCGTCCGGCTGTGCGTTCATGGTCCCTGGTGATCCACCCACTGTGTCCGTGTCCTCGCCTCGGTCCTGCGCACCTGTCATCGATCTACAGTCCGACCCATTCGTCACTTCCATCGCGGAACACCTGGTGCTTCCAGATCGGCACCCGCGCTTTGAGAGTGTCGATCATCTCCCGGCAAACTGTGAGCGCGGCTCCACGGTGCGGTGCACTGACCGCGACCACCACGGCCGTATCCCCGATCGCCAGCCGGCCGACCCGGTGCACCGCCGCGAGCGCGGTGATCTCGTCGGTCAACACCGACTCGGCCACCTCGCGCAGCGTGTCCACCGCGCTGGGGTGAGCCGAGTAGTCCAGCAGCTCAACGGCTTTGGCGTGGTCCTGCCGGCGCACCGTGCCGACGAAGAGCGCGACTCCGCCGGCGGCCGGATCGCTCACCGCGGCGAGCGCCTCGTCGACGGACAACGCCTCGTCCCGCAGGTCCACCAGACGCACCCGGGCATCGGGCGTCCGGTCCGTCGTGCCGTCCGAGATCGTCATACCTGCTCCTCCTCGTTGCGCTGGCAGCGAACACAGCCCGGGTGGTGGAACCCCACCGGCCGCTTCGTGGTTGTCTAGTGGAGAGCCTATTCACCGCGACCGGCGCGCATTCGCCGCGTGCCCCGCCCGGGCACCGGCACAGGACGGAGAGAGATGTCTGACAACCCACCCGAGCGCCCCGACGACAACTTCGGCGACGACTCCGCCAAGGAGCCGGACCTGTCCGAACTCCTGCGGTCGATCCTCGGCGGCGACTCCGGCAACGACCAACTTGCAGGTGCCCTGGAGCAGATGGGCATCGAGCTCGGTCCGGACGGCATCAACCCGCAGATGATGCAGATGCTGCAGAGCCAGCTGCAGGCGATGATGTCCGCCCCGGTCGACGGCCCGGTCAACCTCGAGCTGGCCACCGACGTCGCCCGTAAGACGGTCGCCGCGGCCGGCGACTCCAGCGTCGGTGCCGCGACGGTGCGTGACGTGGAGCAGGTCGTGCAGGTCGCCAACCTGTGGCTGGACGAGGTCACCGAGTTCGCGGCCGTCGGCCCCGCCAAGGCACTCAGTCGCGCCGAGTGGGTCGAGCAGACGATGCCCATGTGGCGTCAACTGGTCGAGCCGGTCGCCGGCGGTGTGAACGCCGCGATCGAGCGCGCGATGGGCGAGCAGCTGCGCCGGCTGGATCCGCACCAGGCCGAGGAGATGGGCCTGCCGGCCGGCATCAATCCCGCCGAGATGATGGGGCAGATGCAGCCGATGATGGCGCGGATGAGCGCCGGCATGTTCGGTGCGCAGATCGGGCAGGCCGTCGGTGCGCTCGCGGGTGAGCTGGTCAGCGGCACCGAGGTCGGGCTGCCGCTCACCGACGGGATTGCGATGCTGCCGGCCAACGTGCGCGACTTCGCCGAAGGCCTGGAGATCGACGGTGGTGAGGTGCACCTCTATCTCGCCGTGCGCGAGGCCGCCCGCGCCCGCCTCTTCGCCTCGGTCGCCTGGCTCGGCCCCGCGCTGATCGCCGCCGTGCAGTCGTATGCCGGAGACATCTCCATCGACACCGACGGCATCGAACGCGCGGTCGCCGACGCCGACACCTCCGACCCGGCGGCGATGCAGGAGGCGCTGCAGGGTTCGCTCTTCAGCAACGAACCGTCCGAGGCGCAGCAGCGCGCGCTGGCGCATCTCGAGACGTTGCTGGCACTGGTCGAGGGCTGGGTGGACGTCGTCACCAACGAGGCCGCCGGCAAGCACCTGCCGCACACCGTGCAGTTGTCCGAGGCCGTCCGCCGCCGCCGGGCCTCCGGCGGCCCGGCGGAGCGCGTCTTCGCCTCCCTGGTCGGCCTGGAGCTGCGGCCGCGACGGCTGCGCGACGCGGCCCAGGTCTTCACCGAGCTGGAGGCCGCCCTCGGCGCCGCGGAGCGCGACGCCGCGTGGAAGCACCCGGACTTCGCGCCGACCACCGCCGACCTCGACGACCCCAGCGGCTACGTCCGACGCCGTCAGCAGCCGGAGGAGGCCGCGACCGCGCCCGACGAGGTCGATGCCGCCCTCGAAGCGCTGTTGGCGCAGGGCACCGCGGAGCTGGATGCCGAGCGCGGCGGCGAGGACGACCGGCCCGACGGTGACGACGGCAAGGGCGACCACGGCACGGGCGACGCGTGAGCGATCCGCTGCGCGACAACGCCTTCGAGGTGTTGCGCACCGCGCCGGCGACTCCGTTGCGGGACGCGTTCGAGGCACACCTGGCGGCATACGACGACGCGATGTGGCGGCACGGGCCGCCGGAGCACTTCACCGCCAGCGCGGTCGTCTTCTCGGCCGACGGACAGCAGGTGCTGCTGGTGCTGCACAAGAAGGCCCGGCTGTGGTTGCAGCCCGGCGGACATTTCGAGGCCGGCGACCGCACGGTCGCCGGTGCGGCGCTGCGCGAGGCGACCGAGGAATCCGGCATCGAGGGTCTCACCGCGGTGCCCGGGGCGATCTATCTGCACCGGCACGACCTGACCGGCGCGTTCGGGCGGTGCACGGCGCACTGGGACCTTCGGGTCGCGGCGGTCGCACCACAGGAGGCCGGAGTGACCGTCTCCGACGAGTCGCACGACGTGCGCTGGTGGCCGGTCGACGCCCTGCCGGAGCCGACCGATCCCGACCTCGCGCACTGCATCGAGCAGTTGCGCACGCAGCTGGTCTCAGCCTGAGGAGTCGCGCACCACCGCCGGCAGGTCGCCGTCCGGATCGTCCGCCGGGTCACCGACCGTCTCGTCGTCCTGATCGGACGGCATGCCCAACCCGAACGCGACACCGTCGAGGTAACCACGGGCCCGTTCCAGGCGCGGGAAGGCCTCCAGCAGCGACCAGAAGCTCTTGCCGTGGTCGGGCTGCAGCAGGTGCGCCAACTCGTGCAGCAGGACGTAGTCGCTGACGTATTCGGGCATGCCCTGCAGCCGGTCGGACAGCCGGATGGTGCCGTTGGCCGGGGTGCACGAGCCCCAGCGGGCGCGCTGATTGGCGACCCACCGCACCGACACCGGATGCGCCAGACCGCCGAGATAGCGGGTGGACAATGCCGCCGCCCGCTCCATCAACTCGGCGTCGGTGGACCTGCCCCGGGCCGCCGCCGCCTCCACCTTGCGGACCATGTCGGCGACCAGCCGCTCCTCGTCGCGTTTGGACAACCGGGCGGGCACGAGCACCACGATGCGGTCGCCTTCGCGGTATGCCGACACCGTGCGCCGCCGTCGCGCAGAGCGCCGCACTTCCACTTCGGGTGTCGGCGACGTCATACCCCGAACCTAAGCGATGCGGGTGACATTGGCGACGAGGTCGGCCCGCGATCCTCAGCCCGACGTGTCCGTCGGGCCGGAGCAGGTCGGGCCTGTGGACAACTTCTGCGGGGAACGCGGCGCTGCTGGCACGGTGGCTGGGTGCGCCGCGACCGGCGTCACACGCCATCGCCTCGGGATCGAAGGGACACCGCTGATGACTGAACCAGTGCGGGAGCTCGCGCCGCGGCTGCCGTCGACCCTCGCGGTCCGCCGCCGCGGCGCCGGCGCCGTTCTGATGACCGGCGGCAGTCCCGGCGCACTGGTCCTGGAAGGTCTCACCGAGGCCGAGACCACCGCGGTCGTCGGCCTGACCGCCGCGCTGCGTGCCCCCGGTGTCGTCCGGCATCGGTGCGCCCCCTCCGCGCGGTGGTCGCAGGTGCTCGGCGCGGTCCACCGGGCGGCCGCTCGGCTCACCGCCGGCCAGACGGTCGCCGGACAGGTGCTGGTGCTGGGTGCGGGTCCGTTGCCGGAGGAGATCTGCCGGGCCCTGCAGCCGGTCGTGGGGCGGGTCGTCAACGAGCCCGAGGCGTTGCTGGCACCGGAGTCCGATCCCGCCGGACCACCTGCTGACCTGGTGGTGCTGCCCGCGGTCGACGCGCTCGCGCCGCTGGCCGGACAGCCGTGGCAGCGTCGCGGCATACCGCAGCTGCCGGTCGTGGTGTCCGGTGGCCGCCTCAGCGTCGGGCCGCTGGTGCGCCCGGGCAGCGGGCCCTGCCTCAGCTGCCTCGACCTGCATCGCGGTGCCCGTGATCCGGGCTGGGCGTCCTGGCTCGCGTCGCGCGCCGTGCACACCGACGTCGACCGCGAGATGGACACGGCGCCCGAACTACGCAGCGCCGCGGCGGCGCTCACCGCGCTGATTGCGCGCGGGCTGCTGGAGCACGAGCCGTTGCCGGCCGGGGTGAGCCTCAGCCTGGAGCGTCCGCAGCCTCGCGTGCGGCACCACTTGTGGACGTGCCACCCGTCCTGCTGCGGCGCCGCGGAGGCAAGGGTGACAATGAGGGCATGAGCGAATTGCCCCGTAAGGCCGTGACCCGGGCCGCCCGGCTCGCGACGCTGCCGCTCGGCATCGGCGCGCGCGCCGCCGTCGGGCTCGGCAAGCGTGTCGGAGGCCGCCCTGCCGAGGCGGTCACCGCCGAACTGCAGGCGCAGACCGCCGAGCAGCTCTTCCGCGTGCTCGGCGGACTCAAGGGCGGCGCGATGAAGTTCGGCCAGTCGCTGTCGATGTTCGAGGCGGCGCTGCCGGAGGAGCTCGCCGCGCCCTACCGGTCGACGTTGACCAAGCTGCAGGACACCGCTCCGGCGATGTCCACCACGTCGTTGCACGCCGTCCTCGCCGACCAGCTCGGGGCGAAGTGGCGCGCCACATTCCGCGAGTTCGAGGAGCAGCCGCGCGCGGCCGCGTCGATCGGCCAGGTGCACCACGCCGTATGGCGCGACGGGCGCGAGGTCGCGGTCAAGGTGCAATATCCGGGCGCCGCCGAGGCGCTCATGTCCGACCTCAACCAGCTGTCCCGGGTGGCCCGAATGAGCACCAGCTGGGTGCCCGGACTCGACGTGGCGCCGATCCTGCGCGAGCTGAAGGGACGGATGGCCGAGGAGACCGACTACAGCCTCGAAGCGGCGATGCACGAGCAGTTCGCCGAGGCGTATGCCGACGACCCCGACTACCTGCTGCCGCAGGTCGTCTTCGCCACCGAGCAGGTCATCGTCAGCGACTGGATCGACGGTGTGCCGCTGTCCCAGATCATCACGTCGGGCACCCCCGAGGAACGCGACCTCGCGGCCGCGCGCTACTTCGAGTTCCTCGTGAGCGGCCCGGAGCGCGCCGGACTGCTGCACGCCGACCCGCATCCCGGCAACTTCCGGTTGCTGCCGGGCGGGCGGCTGGGTGTCCTCGACTTCGGCGCGGTCAATCGGCTGCCCGACGGGCTGCCCCCCGCGATGGGCGAGTTGATCTCGGCGGCGCTGCGCGGCGACGAGGTGGCACTGCTGGAGGGTTTGCGTGACGAGGGCTTCGTGAAGCGTTCGATCGACGTCGACGCCCAGGACGTGCTCGACTATCTCGGAGTTTTCCTGAAACCGTTGCGCAGCAATGATTTCCGCTTCGACCGCGAGTGGTTGCGCGGCATCTTCAACTTCCTCAACGATCCCCGCAACTCCACGTTCACCGTCGGTCTGCGGCTCAACCTGCCGCCGAGCTACGTGATGATCCACCGTGCCTGGCTGGGCGGCATCGCCGTGCTGTGCCAGATCGGCGGCACGGTGCCCGCGCGCGAGATCTTCGACCGCTGGGTGCCCGGCGCCGACCTGCCGCCGCTACCGGAGCAGTGAGCGCCCGTCGGCCAGCCCGACGCTGCGCGGGCCTCCCAGCCGCGGGATCGCGGCGAGCAACGTCTTGGTGTAGTCGTCGCGCGGATCGGCGAAGAGCTCCGCACAGCCCTGCTCCTCGACGATCTCACCGCGATAGATGACGTTCACCCGGTCGCACAGGGTACGCACGATCGACAGGTCGTGGGAGATGAACAGGATCGACAGACCGACCTGATCGCGCAGGTCGGACAGCAGGTTGACGATGCCGGCCTGCACCGACACGTCCAGCGCCGCGACCGGTTCATCGGCCACCAGCAGCCGCGGCTGGATCGACAACGCCCGGGCGATGGCCACCCGCTGCCGTTGACCGCCGGACATGCCGGCCGGCCGGGAGCCGAGCAGCGAGGCGGGCAACCGGACCTGGTCCATCAGCTCCCGGCACCGTTCGTCGATGGCCGAGCCGCGCAGTGCTGTGTGCCGGCGCAGCATCTCGACCAGGGTGCCGCGGATCGTCATGCGCGGGTCCAGCGAGCCGTAGGGGTCCTGGAACACCATCTGTATGCCGCGCCGGTCCGCACGGCTGCGTCGCGCGCCGAACCGCTTGCCCTCGAAGCTGATCGAGCCGGAGTCGATCGGCTGCAGCCCCACCACCGCGCGGGCGAGGGTCGACTTGCCGGAGCCGGACTCACCGACCAGCCCGACGATCTCGCCGCGCCCCACGGTCAGCGATGCCGACCGGACCGCTTGCAGCATCGTGTGGGATTGCTTCTGCTGAAACGTCACCACCACGTCGGTGCACTGAAGCAACGGCTCGACGGTCCTCGTGCCTCCTCGGCCAGTTCGATCTGTCCGGTGGCGCTGCCGACCGGATGCAGGCAGTGCACCTCCCGGCCGTCGATCGAGGACGTGTCGGGCACCCGCGTGATCTCGCAGTCGTCCTGCCGGTGTTCGCAGCGAGGCGCGAACGGACAGCCGACGGGCCGGTCCGCCAGCGAGGGCGCGCTGCCGGGGATCGAGTAGAGCCGGCGGCCGATGCGGTCGATGTCCGGTGTCGACCGCAGCCGTGCCTCGGTGTAGGGATGTTGCGGTCGTTCGAAGACCGCCCGCAGGTCCGTCGAGCCTTCCATGACGTTGCCCGAGTAGAGCACGGTCACCGAGTCGCATAGCTGCGCGACGACTGCCAGATCGTGTGTGACATAGAGCAATCCGGCGTCCAGCTCGTCCCGCAGATGGGTGAACAGGCTCAGGATCTGCTGCTGCACGGTCACGTCCAGCGCGGTCGTCGGTTCGTCGCAGAGGATCAGCTTGGGCTTGCCGGCGACCGCGGCAGCGATCATCACGCGTTGTTTGAGGCCACCGGACAACTCGAACGGATAGGCGTCGACCTTCTGCTCGGCGTCGTGGATCCCCACCAGCTCCATCAGGTGTATGGCGTAGTCGCGCGCCGCGGCGCGCCGCATCCCGTCGCGCCGCATGACGGCGTCGACGATCTGCTCGCCGACCGGGATCACCGGATTCAGTGCGACCGACGGTTCCTGGAAGATCATCGAGATCCCGGCGCCACGAAGGCGTTCCAGCCGCCGGCGCTCCTGCTTGCCCTGCCGCGCGAGGTCGAACTCATCACCGTCGAACTGCATCCGACCCGACGTGATGACTGCATTCGGCGGCAGCAGCCCGAGGATGGCACGCAATGTGAGGCTCTTGCCGGAGCCGGATTCGCCCACCAGGCCACGCGCCTCGCCATACCCGACATCGAACGAAAGGTGCTCCAGCGCAGCCCATTCGGCGCCTCCGACCCGCACCTTCAGTGTCAGGTCCTCCACGGACAGCAAGGGTTCGCGGGACGTCATACCGCTGCTCATCGCTCGACCCGCAGTGCGTGCGCCAGCCCGTCGCCGATGAAGGACAGCGCCAGACTGGTCCAGATGACGGCACCGGCGGGGAACAACGTCACCCCGTAGTAGCCGCCGGCCAGGAACTGCTGGCCGTCGGCCATCATCGAGCCCCAGTCCGGTGTCGGCGGCACGATGCCGAGCCCGAAGTAGCTGAGCGTCACGATCACGCCGACGTTCATCACGATGTCGCTCATCGCATAGACGATCGCCTGGGTGGCGACGTTGGGCGCGAAGTGCCGCACCAGGATCCGTCCGGTCGAGATGCCGCCGGCCTGGCAGGCCGCGACGAACTCCTTGTGGCGCAGCACCATCGCCTCGCCGCGCACCAGGCGTGCGTAGGCCACCCACGACACGCAGGTGATCGCCACGAAGATGCTCCAGGCACCGTTGCCCAGCACGAACACCAATGCGATGACCAGGATGAAGAACGGGAACGCCGTGACGATGTCGGCCAGACGCATCAGGATCGTGTCGATCCAGCCACCGAAATAGCCTGACACGACACCGAATACGAGCCCGATGAGGAAGGGCGCGATGACCGCGACCACTGCGATGGTCAGGTCGCTGCGGGCGCCGTACACCACGCGCGAGAAGACGTCACGGCCCAGGTTGTCGGTGCCGAACCAATGGTCCGCGGACGGTCCCAGCAGCGTGTGCATGGCGTCGGGGGTGGTCGGATCGTGCCGGGTGATCAGTGGCGCGAAGATGGCTGCCAGCGCCAGCACACCGATCATCGACGCGCCGAGCCACAGCTGCAGATTGTGCCGACGTAGCCATCCCGGCGCCCAGCCGGCGGAACGGACCTCCGGCACCGTTTCGGGCGGGACGACGGAGGTGGCGGATTCGGTCGTGGTCATGACAACCTCGCTCTCGGGTCCAGCCGGGCGTAGATCAGATCGGTGAGCAGGTAGACCACCACGACGATGAGACCGAAGATGAGCGTGCAGGCCTGCACCAGCGCGTAGTCGCGGTTGAGGATGCCGGTCATCAGCATCGAACCCATGCCGGGTATGGCGAAGACCTGCTCGATGACGAGGGCCCCGCTGGCCAGTGCGCCGACCTGGATGCCGAGGATGCTCACACCCGAGATGCCCGCATTGCGCAGCACGTAGCGCCGTCGGATCGGCCCTGCTGTCAAGCCTTTCGACCTCGCGAACATGACGTATTCGCTGCCGTAGGACTCGATCATGGCCGCGCGCAGGCCACGCACCAACAGGGGCACGATGCTCAGTGCGATGGTGATCGCCGGCAGCACCAGCGCCCAGGCCCGGGCACCGAGCCCGCTCGGGTAGCCACCGGCGGGGAAGATCGCGATCCGCACCCCGAGGAAGAGGATCAGCATGCTGCCGATGAAGAACGTCGGTGAACCCTGTATGACGGCATTGAACAACCGGACGAGCGTTGCCGCGACACCGTTCGGCCGCGTCGCACTGCGCGAGGCCAGGGGGATGGAGATGACGACCGCGAAGACCGCGCTCAGCAGGATCAGGATCAGCGTGACCGGGAGCCGTTGCGCCATCAGCGCGGTGATCTGCGAGTGGTAGTAGAAGGACGTGCCGAGGTCGCCGTGGATCAGCTGTCCGAGGTAGGACAGGTACTGCATCGGCAGGCTCTGGTCGAGGCCCCACTGATGCCGCAGTGCGGCGATCGAGGCGGCATCGGCCTTCTCACCCAACGCTGTTCGGGCCGGGTCACCGGGCGCCAGATGCATCAGGAAGAACGAGATGGTGACGACGCCCCACACGACCGGGATGGCGAGCAGTAGCCGCCGGACCAGCCAGCGCAGCACGGATGGCTCCTTTCGCCAGGGCGATCAGGTCAGGGTTGCAACGGGGTGGGAGCAGGATCGCTAGTGGGCCAACCAGGCCCGCTCCAGGAAGTAGTTGCCGGTGGCACCGGGCCGGAAGCCGCCGACCTTCTGGGAGTAGGAGTAGATGCCCGGCACGTAGAACAGCGGGATGAACGGCACGTTGTCGTCGATGATCTGCTGCATCTGGTCATAGGCCTTCTTGCGGGTGCCCTGGTCCGATGCGCTGCTGCCGGTCGCGGCCAGCTGGTTCATCTTCGCGCTGTCGAACCAGGTGTAGACGGTGTGCACGCCACCGGTGAACGTGCCTGCGAAACGGGCGATCTCGTCCGGGTCGACGATGTCGGTGGTGTAGAGCCCGAACGCCATGTCGTAGTTGCCGGCATGCTTGGCGGTCACGATCGCCGACGGGTCCAGCGTCTTGATCTTCAGTGTGATGCCGATCTTGGCCAGGTCGCTCTGCACCAGCTGCGCTTCGCCCGAGGCGTTCTGATCGCCCGAGGGGATGGTGATCGTCGTGCTGAAACCCTGCGGCACCGTGGATTTGGCCAGCGCGGCCTTGGCGGAGGCGAGGTCGTACGGCGTGCTCTTGATCGACGCGTCGTGCGCCCAGCTCGTCGGTGACAGGTAGGAGCCGGCGATCGTTCCGTGCCCGTAGTACACGGATTTCAGGATGGCCTTCTTGTCGATCGCGAGCCGGATCGCCTTGCGCACGTTGAGATCGTTCAGCGGCTTGCGTTTGGTGTTCATCCCGAGGTAGTCGACTTCACTGGACGGGAAGGTGCTCACCTGCAGCGAGGGCGTCTTCTGCACCGACTGGATGCTGGAGTTGGACGGGTACTCGTTGATCTGGATCTGACCGCTGGACAGTTGCGTGCTGCGGGTGTTGCTGTCCGGAACCACGGTGAACTCCACCGAGTCCAGGCGGGGCGTGTTCTTCTTCCAGTACGCCGTGTTCTTGACGATCTTCAGGCTGCTGCCCTTGGTCCAGCTGTCGAACTTGAACGGCCCGGATCCGATCGGGTGCTGGGCGAATGCCGTGGCCGACTTGCCCCCGTAGTTCTTGGGCACGATCGAATTGGCGTAGAGCGCCATGTCGGCCGGCAACGGCGCCCACGGCTGGGCGGTGTGGAACACCACGGTGTGGGCGTCCGGTGTGTCGATCTTGGTGATGATGGAGTCGATGAACGAGAACGGAGCATCCTTGGCCTGGTTCTGTTCGATGGAGAACTTCACGTCGGCCGAGGTGACCGGGCTGCCATTGGTGAACTTCGCGTCTTTGCGCAGATGGAAGGTCCAGCTCAGTTTGTCCGCGGACTGGGTCCACGACGTCGCGAGCGACGGCTGCACGTCCTTGCCGTCCTGTGCCGGGACGGTGAGGGTGTCGTAGATCTCCTCGATGATCCAGATGGACGCATTGTCGGTGGGGACCGACGGCAACAGGCTGGTGGCTTCGTCGGCACGTGCCATCACCAGCGTGCCCCCGGACTGGGGTGTGCCGGCGGCCGCGCCCGAGCTGGTGGAGCCCGACGAACACGCGGCCAGCGATGCTGCGGCCACCATCACCACTGCGCTGGTGAGAGTCTTCCTGCGGGTCATTGATCGTCAGCTCCTGTCGCACGAGGAAGGGCCGCTGCGATCACGCTGCCGCCGCCCACTCACTGAGGTCCGCCCTGCCGGGCACGAGCCACAGTAGGTGCGTGGCCGACCGGTCCGAACTGGTCGCTGGCACGAAAGTTCGGCGTCGATTTGGTGCAGCCGAACGGTCCGCCACCGCGTCGGTCTCACTAGTTTGTGGGTGGCCGATGCCCCCGACGGCCACTCACCCGACGAACCGGCCCAGCCGCCGCCCGAGGAGCATGGACACGATGTCGAACGAGACGATCCGGATCCCGATCGAGTCCCAACTGGACGCCTACTTCGCGCACTACGTCGCGGCCGACACGGCCAAGGGATTGGCCTACGGCATCAGCGGACCCGGCGGGCTACGACACGGCCGGGGGTTCGGAGTGGTCTCGGACGACGGCCTGGTGCCCGACGTGGACACCGTCTTCCCGATCGCCTCGATGTCCAAGAGCTTCATCGCGTGTGCGGCGCTCATCGCCCGGGATCGCGGCGCGTTGTCGCTGCACGATCCGATCACGGCATACTTCCCGCAGTTCTCGGCGAGCGGCACCGCCGACGACCCGTGTGAGCCGCCGACGCTCGGCATGCTGCTGTCGATGTCGGGCGGCCTGACCGAGGACAACTCGTGGGTGGACCCGTTCATCGACGCCACCGAGGAGGTGTTGCTGGAGCAGGTAGCCAAGGGGCTGCGATACAGCCACATGCCCGGCGCCGTCTACGAATACTCCAACCTGGGCTACACACTCGCCGGTCTCGCCGTCGGCCGGGCCGTCGGACGCCCGATCGAGGACTTCGTCCGCGACGAGATCTTCACACCACTGCACCTGGACGCAACCTGTTTCGACAATGCGGCGCCGAGCGACGTGCGCCGTGCGACCGGCTATCACCTGGACACCGGCGGCAACTGGGTCGGCTACCCGTATGTCGCCTCGGCCGCGTTCGCGGCGGCCGGCGGCATCATGAGCAGCGTGCGGGATCTGACCACCTGGATCAGCTGGCTGGGTGCAGCCTTCCGCGCACCGCAGGACGGCGACGTGCCGGTGCTCAGTCGCGCCTCCCGGCGGGAGATGCAACGACTGCACATCGTCGACACCCCCTCGGTCACTGTCACCACGGGCGGTGCGCTGCACCCGTCCGTCTCCGGCTACGGGCTCGGCCTGCGCATCGACCTGGACCTGCAGCGCGGACCGATCGTCGCGCACGGCGGCGGGCTGCCCGGCTTCAGTCTCTTCATGTGCTGGCACCCCGACTCCGGCCACGGCATCGTCGCCCTGACCAACAGCCATCGCAGTAGTGCCGGCATCCTCTGCATGGACGCCCTGGGCACACTGCTGGCGTATGACGACACTCCGGCCGAGACGATCGTCCTGTGGCCGGAGACCGTGCACCTTCGTGCCTCGGTGGAGCGGTTGATCCGTTCCTGGGACGACGAGCTGGCGGCGGAAGTCTTCGCCCCGAACGTCGACTTCGACCGACCGCTGGTCGAACGACGCGCTGAAATCAACGAATTGGTCGCCGAGGTCGGCCCGCTCGGCGAAGCGCGCCCGGCACACGACATCGTCTCCGCTGCGACGGCAGCAGACGTGACGTGGTCCATCCCCGCAGCACGCGGCGAGCTGTTGTGCATGATCCACCTGACTCCGGTCGAGCCGGCGCAGGTGCAGGAGTTCGTCATCCAGGCGGTCCCGGTCGGCCGCCCCCGCACGGCAGCGCCGGTGGACATCTCTCCACGCCGCGGCAACCCCGGTGACACGACGATCACCGCGCTGCGCAATGTGCGGGTCGAACTGCCCTGAACCCCGTCGCTCAGGATCTGCCCAGCCGGTAGAACCCGGACCGGTCGAATCCGTCGATGTGCCAGCCGTTCCGGGTCAGGTCGATCAGCACCTCGCGGGTCGCCAGACGCCAGTCGTGAGCCAACCCGGGGTCGCGCAGCCGCAGGGCGGCGATGTCGTCGGGCACCGCGACGCGGCACGTCATCGCCTCGGCCGGCACCGTGATCCGGACCGGCTCCCTGGCCATGCCGAGTTCGAGGGCCGGGGGCCCGACGGGCAGGTCCGGTAGCGCGCGTGGCCACACCGGCAGCTCCCAACGCGTCACCATCCGATCGCTCGCCTGTCCGTCGTTGAGGGCGTCGCCCATCCGGCCGTAGAAGTCGGGGACGTACTCGACCGCCCGGGCCCCGAGGCGATGCAGATTGAAGTAGGCGTTGCGCGCCACCAGCGGATCGTAGGTCCAGGTGATGGTGGTCATGCCGTTCCCGAGGGCCCAGGCGCGCTGGTGCAGCTTGAGCGCGGCCCCCAACCCACGGCCGAGATGCGTATCGCGGACACCCGTGATGTGCGAGTGCAACCCGGAACCCGCTGGCACCGTGGAGAACCCGACACACACGCCGACCAGTAGCCGACCGTCGAAGGCTCCGGCCACGTAGTTGTCCGAATGCAGCAGCGCGATCAGCAGACTCGCCTCGATCGGCACCCGTCCGCGTCCGGGTGACCAGATCCCGGCCAGCAGCTCGGCGGCCTCGGACGTCTCCGCCGTACGCAGCCGACGGACCGCCACGCCACTGTCCCGGGCCCGGCGGCCGGCGACCTGCCACGCCGCGTCCGGCACCGGCCGGCACGCGGCGGCCGTCCGTTCCCCGCGCCGCCCGTCCGACGGCTCACCCATCGCTGTCACGTGAGTCAGCATCGATCATCGCAGGGCTCGGGACCTCATGCGTGGGGACGAACTTCCCCGCCGCCGTTGTCCTACCGGACGAACGCCGGTGCGCTCAGGCGGAATTGCATCATCAGCTGGAAGCGCACTTCGGGGTCGTCCAGATCGATGTCCGCGATCTGCACCAATCGGCCCAGCCGGTAGCGGAAGGTGTTCTTGTGCACGTGCAACGCGGCGGCAGCCGCTGCGACATCACCGAAGTTGTCCAGCCACGCGTGCAGTGTCTCCCCCAGCGCCGACTGATGTTGTTCGTCATACGCATGCAGGACGGCGATGGGCCCGGAGAGCGTGGTGTTCTCGTGGGCCATCAGGTCGGACAGTTGCATCAGCAGGATCTGTGGCTGCAGGTCGCTCGCCACGGCCACGCGCTGCCGCACGGTGGTGACGGTGCGCAGCACGCGGAGTCCGAGATCGGCCTCTCGCCGAGACTCGCCCATGGCCGCGACGCCCACGACCGGCTTGCCGATCGCCATGACGAACTCGTCGTGCCGGGCGGCCCGTTGCACGAATCCCTCTGCCAGCCGGCGCAATTGGCGCAGCTGCAGGCAGTCGCCACGGTATGCCGGGATCACCGCGTAGACGGTCTCGTCCACGACTGCCACCGCCGACTCCGGCAACTCCGGGTGCAGCCACATCCGCAGCGCATTCGCCAGCCGGTCCAGTTCGGCCGACACAGCGGCGTGGCCGGCGGTGCGACGGCCACGTATGCCGGCCGCGATGACGCAGCCGCCCGTCACATTCCCGCCCATCCGGCCTGCGGTCCCGACCGCCGCGGGACCACCGTCGATGAGGCCGCCCACCAGCGCGGCGCGCATCTGGCGGGAAGCGTCGGAAGCCACCCGGCGCCGCAGCATCGCGATCGCTGCCGTGCTCGCGGCCTCGATCATCGCGGTCGCGCGCGACTCACTCAACGGCTCGTCGACGATCGCCCAGATGGATCCCATCACCTCTGCCCCGGCGCGTACCGGCATGGCCGCACGCGGCCGGATGCCGTCGGCGAGTGACGGCACGAAGATCGGCGCGGTGGCGGCATACAGCCGGCGGAAGACACCCGCCTCCACCATCGGGTCGTTGTAGCGTGCCGGCACCTGGTGACCCAGCACGCTGGCCTTGCGGGCCTCGTCCGCCTCCGCCTGGTCCGCCGAGAAGGCGACGATGTGCGAGCTGACGTCCTCGATGGTGACCGGGGTGGTCAGCAACGCGGACAGCGAGTTGGCGACCTCGAAGAGGTCGAGTGCCTCGGTCGCCCCGCCGGACCAGCCGTCGTCGTCGACCTGCCGGTCGTCGAGCATCCGGGCGACCTGCAGCCACGACGCGCCCCGGACCAGCCCCAGCACGACGACGCCGCTCCGCGAGGCCAGTTCGTCGATCAACGGGGTGACCGTCACCGGCTCCCGGACGATCAGGGCGGCGGCCTCCCGCGCGGCAAGCTCGCGCAGCAGGTTTGCGATGGCGCACTCCCCCTGCACCCCGACGCCCAGCACGACGGCACCGGTCGGCACCGATGGCGGGTCGGCGATGTCGTGCACCACCACACTGCGCACTGACCGGCTGCTGTCCACCGAGCCCGCACGTGCGGTCAGCAGTGTCAGGCCGAGCCATTCGACGACAGTTCCGAGCGTCGTGTGAGCAACCATCAGGATGTCCTTTCGGGCGCGAGTGTGTGCGGTACATACCAGCGGGCCCACAGGAGGCAGGAAACAGATTTTGTGCGACAGCGGCGAAGGCCTGCAGGGATCGCGAGCATCATGGTCCAGATCCGCAGATCTTTCGGCTGATGTGCGATCGGCGTCTCACGCGGTGGACGAGGTGAGAGAGCAACCAACGTGCGGGGCGCGGCCAGCTCAGCGTGTTTTCCGCTCGGCCACCACCCGGGCAGACGGACGAGCAAACCACCTCCGGACACGGCAAAGCCGGTCGCGGTAAGCCGCGACCGGCTTTGCGATCGGGCCGCCGAACGGCGGCTGCAGGGCGTTCATCGACGTGGTGTGGTCGGCGGGGGAAGCACACGCGTCACGTGTTTGCTTCGCCTGGTCGCCGGCTGCCCCGTCGGTGGGCGAGGTCGGGTCGGTTCGACCCGCAGCAACTGGAACATCGTGGAAGCTCTTTCGGGAGGGGTATCCCGGCACGACCGGTGGTGTCCGTCAGGAACGCACCGGTCGTGCGGCATACCGGTGTCATGCAGAAGGAAGGTGGTGAAACGCATGGTGATCACGCGGCCACGGTCTGCTTGCGCGGACGACCCCGCGGCCGTTTGCGCGGGATGACGACGCCCTGGGAGAACAGCTCGCCGCCCCAGACGCCCCAGGGCTCGGAACGGTCCTTGGCTCCGGCGAGGCAGGCCTCCCGCAGGGGGCAGCTGGTGCACAGCGCCTTGGCGAACTCCACGTCCTCCGGGCGCTCGGCGAACCACAGCTCCGGATCGTTCTGGTGACACGGGAGCTGCTCCCCGCAGTCTGCGGCCAGCGCGGTCGCGTCTATCAGATCGGACAACATCATCGGTGGGACCTCCTTGTCGCGGTCACCCCGGGTGCGGGGCCTTTCCTGCTCGGTCGGCGCCTGGTGAGCGCCGGCCGGTCGTGCGGTGGTCATGCACTGGGTCATGAACTCGGTCTTCCTGGTGGTGGTGGAAGCCCGCGACACAAAAAGGCCGCGGACCCTGGTGTCGGGTTCCGCGGCCTTCGATGAGGACGTTGTCGTCTGAGTCAGACGGGTGGCCTCGAAAGGACGGAACACCGGACACCGCCGGCAAACTTGGAGTTGTAGGTCGGGACATCGCGCGTGACGCCGAGATCGGCGCCGACAGCGAAGACGGCGATGCCGTCGACGGAGCGCTCGCGCATGATCAGACCGTTGACACTGCCGGCGGCGGGCGCACTGATCCCCTGGACCCGGGCGGTGGAGGAAGCGAGGTGGACACTCGTCATCACCGGAAGGGCAGACGTCATCGCGGCGTGCTCGTCGCACGGCTGCGTCATCTTGGTGATTTCCACGTCGAACCCCTCCTCTCGCTTTCGCGGGCCTCGCCACGTCGCCTGGACGCGCGAGCTGAACGTCCAACAGGCTACGGGGTGTCTATGCACGCGAGCAACTGAATTAACGAGAATTCTTTGCACGATTTTCGTGTGGGCGAAAAACATTGCAGCACAACAGGATTCACCTACAGAAAAACGGTAGGACGTGATCGTCGGACACGTCTCGAGGGGCTCGCCACCGCGCCTCCGGCGAGCGTGTCTGCGGACGCCGGTCCACGGCGCCGGCCTAGGCGCTGTCCTGCGCGGCGACACATGCGGCGGCGGCCGCCTCCGGGTCGGCGCCGTCCAGCACGGCGAGAACTGCCTCGCCGTAGGTGTCGCGCTTGTGCTTGCCGACGCCCGAGATGCCGCTGAGCCCGGCGATGTCCCGCGGGCGGCGTTCGGCGATGGCGATGAGAGTCGCGTCGGTGAACACCACGAATGCGGGCACCTTGGCCAACGTCGCCACTTCCAGCCGCCAGGCCCGCAACGCTTCGAACTGCGCCTCGTCATAGGTCGCCGGACAGTCGCCGCACCGCTCGATCTTGCGCTCGGCCGCGGTGTCCAGAGTGCGGCCGCAGCTGCGGCAGGTCTTCGGCTTGGCCGGCTTCTTGGGGGCGGGCCCGGTCGATCTGCTCCGGGGTGCGCTGCGCGCTCCCGGGCCGAGGACGGGCGCGGCTGCGTCCAGGAACCGCGACGGCCGTCGGCTCGCGCGACCGCCGGGGTTGCGTGCGGCGGCCCAGCTCAGCAACAGGTGCCGGCGGGCGCGGGTGAGCCCGACATACATCAGCCTCCGCTCCTCCTCGACGGCCTGCGGCCCCTCGGCGAGCGAGATCGGCAGCAGCCCGTCGGAGCAGCCGATGAGCAGCACGGCGTCCCACTCCAGCCCCTTGGCAGCGTGCAGCGACGCGAGGGTGACGCCTTCGACCGTCGGCGCGTGTTGTTCGGCGGCACGCCGGTCGAGCTCGGTGACCAACTCGCGCAGCCGGAAGCCCTCGTCGGCGCCGCCGAGGTCGTCGGCCAGCTCGGCCAGCGCATTGAGCGACTGCCAGCGCTCCAGCACCGCCCCGCCCGAGGGGCGCTGCGGGGACCAGCCGGCCGCGGTCACGATGTCGCGCACCAGCTTGCCGAGCTCGACGCTGCCGTCGTCGCCGCGCACCGCGCCACGCAACAGCACCAGCGCCTGCTTGACCTCCGAGCGTTGGAAGAACCGCTCGCCGCCGCGCACGAGGTAGGGGATGTCCGCGGCCGACAAGGCCTGCTCGACCGCCTCACTCTGCGCGTTGATGCGATAGAGCACGGCGATCTCGCTCGCCGGAACTCCTTGAGAGAGAAGCCTTTTCACTTCTTGCGCCACGTATGCCGCTTCGGCCTCGTCATCGGTCAGCTGGGTCAGCACCGGGGCCGGCCCTGGCTCGCGCTGCGCCTGCAGCCGCACGCTCTCGGCACGCCGCGTGCCGGACTGCAGGACGAGGTTGGCCAGGTCGACGACCTGCGGAGTGGAGCGGTAGTTGCGCACCAGTTGCACGGTGTGCGTGCCGGGACGGCGGCCGGCGAAGTCGAGCAGGTGGCGTGGTGTCGCGCCGGTGAAGGAGTAGATCGTCTGCGCCGGGTCACCGACGACGCACAGGTCGGGCCGGTCGCCGACCCACAGGTCGAGCAACGCCTGCTGGGCCGCATTGACGTCCTGGTATTCGTCGACCACGAAGTGCCGGTATTGACCGCGCACGGTCGCCGCGATGTCGTCGCGTTCGGCCAGCACACCGGCCATCAGCAGCAGCACGTCCTCGAAATCGATGACGTCGCGGGCCGACTTGACCTCCTCGTAGGTCTCCCACAGCCGGGCCATCGCGGTCAGATCGAGCTCGGCCGGCGAGCGCCCGGCCTTGGCGGCCGCCGCGCGGTAGGTCTCCGGAGTCAGCATCGATACCTTGGCCCACTCGATCTCCGCCGCCAGGTCCCGTATGACGACGCGGTCCAGCTCCAGGCGCAGGCGGGCGCCGGCCTCGCCGACCGCCGGAGCCTTGTGCTTGAGGAGCTGCGGGATCGGGCCGCCGATCGCCTGCGGCCAGAAGTAGTGCAGCTGCCGCAGCGCGGCAGCGTGGAAGGTGCGCGCCTGCACCGCGGGCAGGCCGAGTCCGCGCAACCGGGTGCGCATCTCCCCCGCCGCGCGGGCGGTGAACGTCACCGCCAGCACACGATCCGGCCGGTAGGCGCCCGAGTGCACGCCGTAGGCGATGCGGTGGGTGATCGCCCGGGTCTTCCCGGTGCCGGCACCGGCCAGCACGCACATCGGCCCGAGCGGGTTGCTCGCTACCTGCCGCTGCTCCGGGTCGAGCCCCGCGAGGACCTCGTCTGCTGTCGTCATCCGTGCTCTGTCCCTGTCCCTAACCGTCCTACCGTGCCTGCCGCAACAGGGATCCGTCGTCGGCCTGGTCAATCGGTGCGCCGTACCAGTGCTCGATCAGATGGCGCGCGATCGACAGCCGCGCCGACAGACGCACCTCGCCGCTGCCCACGGCGGCCGCCAGCTCCGGCCGGGTGAACCATCGGGCCGCGGCGATCTCCTCGGGATCGAGGGTCAGCTCGGTCGTGGTCGCACGGCAGGTGAAGCCGACCATCAGTGACGCCGGGAACGGCCACGGCTGATCGCCGAGGAATCGCACGTCGACGACCTCCACCCCGACCTCCTCCATGACCTCCCGGGCGACCGCGGTCTCGAGCGACTCGCCGGGCTCCACGAAACCAGCCAGCACCGACATCCCGTTGCCGGTGAAGTTGCGGCCGCGGCCGAGCAGCAGCCGGTCGTCGGCATCGACCACCGACATGATCACGGCCGGATCGGTGCGCGGGTAGTGGTCGCGCCCGCATCCGTCGCAGTGCCGCGTCCAGCCGCTCTCGGTCACCCGGGTCGCGTGACCGCACCGGGAGCAGAACCCGTTGACCGCGTGCCACCGGCCGATGCCGGTCGCGGTGACGGCGATCGGGACGTCGTCGCCGTGCAGCCGCATGCCGAGGTAGCGCAAACCGTCGGCCGGAACGTCGCCGACCACCCCACGAAGCTCTCCCCCGCTACGCTCCTTCGATGCTTCGTCAGGGGCTGCACCCCCCGACACTTCGCGAGGACGCCGGTCGTCGCTGTCCCGCAGCACCGCGAGCACCTCGCGGCCGGCGATCTCGCCCAGGTAGACCACGACTTCGTGGCGGTCGGCCGGGTCGGGGGCCCGATAATGCAACCGATGACCGTCCCCGGTGTGGGGGAGCCTGTCGCCATACACCTCGAGCACTGCGGTGGAGGGCTGCTCGAGGAGCGCGTCGATCAGCGCCGGGTCGCGGCGACGCAACGCACGGCGGTCGAGGGCGGAGCTGTCGAGGACCAGATCGAAACCAGTTTGCGAAGCTGCGGGCACGCCATCCAGGTTATGCGGTCGGTTCGGCTTACCGTGGGGCCGTGCTCCGCAGCCCGTTGACCCTCGCCGCCCTCGCGACCGCAGCCGTCCCACATTTCACGCCGACGACCGTCCGTGGCACGTCGACGGCGCAGGACGATCGTTTCCAGATCGCCTACGTCACCACCGCCGACGGCAAGGACTGGGTCGTGCGCGCCGGCCGCAGCACCGCTGCCGGTGCGCAGATGGAGCAGTCGGACGGCTTGCTGCGGCTGCTCTCGGCGCGCGTCCCGTTCGCAGTGCCCCGCATCGAGGGCACCGCGGTCGCCGACGACGGCACGGTGGTGTCCGTGCAGACCCGGTTGCCGGGCACCCCGTTGGTATGGCGCGAGTTGCGTGCCGGTTCCCCGATGGCGCGCAACATCGGCAAGGCGCTGGCCGCCATACACGACGCCGACCCGCGGGCGGTGGAGGAGGCGGGACTGCCGACGTATGACGCGGACGCCTACCGCGCCCGGCGTCTCGCGACGCTCGACCGCGCCGCCGCGACCGGCCACGTGCCCGCCGGGCTGTTGTCGCGCTGGGAACGCGCCCTGGAGGAGGTGGCGCTGTGGAAGTTCGCGACCTGCACGGTGCACGGCCCGCTGGAGGGCTCGCACGTGCTGGTCGACGGTGACGCGGTGGTCGCGATGACCGGCTGGGAGCAGGCGGGTGTCTCCGATCCCGCCGCCGACTTCGCGGTGCTGTCGGTGCTCGCCGAGCCGGCCGCGTTCGACACCGTGCTGGAGGCGTATGCCGGCGCACGTCGCGACACGATCGACACCCACCTGGAGCGCCGGGTCCGGCTGGCCGCCGAGTTGCAGCGGGTCAACGCCCTGATGGACGCGGTGACCAGCAACGACCGCGAGCTGGTCGCTCGCCGCAGCGCCGCACTCCGGCGCCTGGACGAGGCGATGCGCGATGACGAGTCACTCCTTCCGCCGGCACCCGGCCGGCGCAAGGTGCCGGAAGTCGCGCCGGAGCCCACGCCGGCGGTCGACCCCGAGGACATCGAAGTGGTGGAGTTCGAGGACGCCGGCTCCGACGACGAGACCGTCGAGATCCCGGTCAACGCCCGGGAGCGGTCCACCTCCTCGGCCGCAGCCGACGAGACCGGCCCGGAGGAAGATCCCGAGCCGTCGTCATACCCGCTGGACGACGAGGCGGACGACGAGGCGGACGCGACCGACGACCCCGACCACTCGGACGAGAACGCGAAGGACGCGAAGCGCCCGTCCTGACACGCCTCGCGTCACGCTGCGCCGGCCGCGAAGTTCACTCCCCCGACAGGATCTCCAGCAGGGCGCGCGCTGCCGGATTGCCCGAGGGGGTCGTGCGCGTCACCAGCGCCAGCGTGCGGGACGGCGCCCGGGGTGCCACCGAGATCGCCGGCAGCCCACTGCGATCGGCCAGCGGTGCCGGCACCAGCGCCACGCCCAGTCCGTGCCCGACCAGCGACAGCACCTGATCCATGTCGCTGACGGCGCAGCCGATGCGGCGATGCAGACCCGCGTCCGCGCAGACGTTCTCGATGACGGTCTGCAGCCCTTGGCCGGCCCGGAACTCGATGAACGTCTCCTCCGCCAGGTCGGCCAGGCGCACCCGGGAACGTCCCGCGAGCCGGTGCTGCTCACCGACGACCACGACGATGCGCTCGGTGTAGGACCGGCGGACCGTCAACCCGTCGGGCAGCCGTGTGCCGTCGAGCGCCGCGAAGGCGAGGTCGAGCTCGCCCCGCAGGACCGCGCGCAGCAGGTCAGCGGTCGGTGCCTCCCGCAGCGTCAGCTGGATGCCGGGATGCCGCCGGTGCAGACCGGCCAGCGCAGCCGGCACGTCGACCGAGCTGAACGTCTGCACCATTCCGACGGCGAGTTGCCCCGTTGTCAGACCCGCCGCTCCGGCAATGCGCCGCCGCGCGGTGGCGATCTCGCCGAGGATCAGGCGCGCCGAGTCCAGCAGCGCGGCTCCGGCGGGCGTCAGCAACACACGTCGGGTGGTGCGCTCGAGCAGCACGGCGCCGACGTCCCGCTCCAATGCCTGGATGGAGGAACTCAGTCCCGGCTGGGAGATCCGCAACCGTTGCGCCGCGACGGTGAAGCTGTGGGTTTCGGCGACCGCGACGAAGTGGGTCAGCTGCTTCAACTCCATTTATAAAAGCTAGCAATGAACCCGAGTTGATTACCTTGTTGGACAAGTACCTCATGCAGCCGTCAGCCTGGCCCCGTGAGTCCGACACCCTCCTCCGCAGCCCGTCGCATCGATCACCGGCTGGTGCTGGTGATGGCACTCGCGTCCGGGATCGTCGTCGCCAACAGCTACTACGCCCAGCCGCTGGTCGCGCAGATCGCCGACCACTTCGCGGCGTCGACCACGAGCATCGGCCTGGTGGTGACGGCCGGACAGATCGGTTACGCGGTCGGCCTGGCGCTGCTGGTGCCCATCGGTGATCTGGTCGACCGGCGCCGGTTGCTGACCGCGGTGCTGATCGGCACCACCGGCTGCCTGCTCGCCATGGCACTCGCACCGACGTGGCAGACGCTCGCCGCCGCAGGGTTGCTGGTCGGCGTCTCGTCGGTCGTCGGCCAGATTCTCGTGCCGTTCGCTGCCTCGCTGGCCGCCGACGACGAGCGCGGCAAGGTCATCGGCGACGTGATGACCGGTCTGCTGCTGGGAATCCTGCTCTCCCGCTTCGTCGCCGGGTTGTTGGCCGAGGTCGCCGGATGGCGGGCGGTGTTCTGGGTCGCTGCGGCACTGATGGTCGCCACCATCGTCTTGCTGCGGCGGGAACTGCCCGACGCCCCGCCGGCCGCGCAGCTCAGCTACCGACGCGCGCTGGTGTCGGTGCTCGCCCTCATCCGTCAGGAGCCGGTGCTGCGCCGGCGGATGCTGTACGGCGCGGTGACCTACTCCTCCTTCGGGGTGTTCTGGACCAGCATCGGCTTCCTGCTCGCCCGTGCGCCCTACCACTGGTCCGATGCACAGATCGGCGTGTTCTCGCTCTGCGGCGTGGCCGGCGCCCTCGCGGGCAAGGTGGCGGGACGGCTCGCCGATCGCGGGTGGGCCCGCGTGCAGACCGGGGTGTTCGTCGCCGCGACCGCAGTCAGCTTCCTGCTGCTCGATGTCGGGCGGCACCAGGTGGTCGCGCTGGCGGTCGGCACTGCCCTGCTGGAACTCGGCATCCAGGGCACCCACATCAGTAATCAGTCGTTGTTCTACGCCTTGCGACCGGATGCGCGCAGCCGGCTGAACACCGCCTACATGACGTCCTACTTCGCGGCCGGGTCCGTCGGCAGCGCCCTCTCGGCTGCGGTGTATGCCTCCCATGGGTGGGGCGGTGTCTGCCTGCTGGGAGCGGCGTTCCCGACGGTGGGACTGACCGTCTGGCTGCTGGAGATGTCCACCCGCAGGCTGCGACGCGACACCGCCCCCACGATCTGCGGCGACCGCCCGTTGGCCGGCACCTCAGCCGCCACGCCGTTGCGGACCGGAGATCGCTGAGGCCGCACCGGACCCGGATCAGCCGGGCACCCGCCGCAGCAAGGCGGCGATCGCGTCGTCGGCAGGCATGGCGGGCCACACCGTCTCGCCGGTGCCGGCGTAGTAGAAGGCCGCGTCCACCTCATCGGTCGCCACTCCGCGCAGCCGGGCGAAGGCCAGCCGGTATGCCGCCAACTGCAGCACCCGCGCCTGCATCGCCGCGCCGAAGGGCCGTGCGCCGGTCTTCCAGTCGACGATGACGAAGCCGTCGTCCCGCCGGAACACCGCGTCGATGCGTCCCCGCACCGAGATGCCGTCGATCCAGGTCTCGACCGAGACCTCGATCTCCTCAGGGGTGCGCGAAGCCCATTCGGAGGCGAGGAATCGCTCCTTCAGCACCTCGAGGTCGGCGTCGTGGTCGGCGTCCTCGTCCGCCGCGCCGGGCAGCTCCAGCACGTCGACCAGCGCAGCATGTGCGTAGTGCTGTTCGATCCAGGCGTGGAACGCGGTGCCCCGCCGGGCCGTGCTCGCCGGTGGTGACGGCATCGGGCGCCGCAGCCGCCGGGTGAACTCGACGGGGTCGTCGGCCAGGGACACCACGGCGGATGCGGAGAGGTGTCGTGGCAGCAGCACTGCTCCGAGCCCACGGGAGCGCGACCGGTCACGCTCGCGCAACAGCAGCTCGATCTCCTGCTCCCGGTCACCGATCGGCAGCAGATCCTGGCGGTCCCCGGCCAGCGCGGCGGACACCCGTGCCACACCGTCCGCCAGATCGGCCCGGCGCGCCGCCATCGGATCGGTCGGCCAGCCGACCGACGAGTCCTCGTCGGCTCGGGGATTGGCGACCGTGGTCTCACCGGGTGCGGGTGCCGGCATCGGCTCCCACACGTCGGTGCGCACGAGCCGGGCGTCGACGAGCTCGGTGAGGTAGCGAGAGGTGATCCGCGGGGTGCTCGCCGTGGACCACACCGAGGCGGTCAGCAGCAGCTCCGAGCGCGCTCGGGTGAAGGCGACGTAGGCGAGGCGGCGTTCCTCGTCCAGACCGTGTTGACCTGCGGCAGCACGGAATTCGACGATCGCGTCGCGCAACTCGCGGGCGTCGGTCGCTTCCGCCCAGCGCAGTGGAGGCAGCCCGTCGGCGTCGCCGCGCAGGTCGAAGGGCAGGCCCTCGAGCCCGCCGATCCACTCACTGGCATTGACGGCCCAGGTGGAGGGATCGCCGGGGACGCCGTGCGGGCTGATCTTCCAGCCGTGGTGGTCGGCGCTCCAGCCGACCGAACCGTTGTGGTCCGGGAAGGTGCCCTCGACCAGGCCGGGGATGGCGACGATGTCCCACTCCAAGCCCTTGGCGGCGTGCACGGTGAGGACCTGCACCGCTCGGGGTTCGGCCTCCAGGTAAGGGCGGTCCAGGCCACGCTCCTCGCGTTCGGCGGCTGCCAGCCAGGAGAGGAAACCGCCGAGCGTCGGCCGGTCGGACGATGCCGCGAAACCGGCTGCCACTTCTGCGAATCCGTCTAGGTGCACACGGGCGGTGTCCGGCGTCTGGCCCGGCCGGGCGAGCACCTCGATGTCGAGCGCGAGAGCGCGTTCGGCCTCCACGACCAACTCGCTCAACGGGAGTCCGGTCATCGACCGCAGCCGCCGGATCTCGTCCCGCAGGCCGGCCAGGCGGTCCAACGCCACCGGGCCGATCCGCTGTCCGGCGGGCCCGCACCAGTCGGCGTCGGGTAATTCGTCCAGGGCTTCGATGATCGACGGCCGGTCGCGGGTCTCGGCTGAGATGTCCTGGCGAACGCGGTCGTCGCCGCCGGGCGTGGGCTGCGGCCGGTCGCGCCGCTCCAGCGTGCGCGCCCACTCCCCGAGACCGTCGAGGTCGGCCGCGCCCAGGCGCAGCAGCGGTCCGGTGAGCAACCGCATCAGTTGGTCGCCGCGCGTCGGATCCTGCACCGCCCACAGCAGGCTGACGATGTCAGCCACCTCGGGCGTGGTCAGCAGACCGCCGACACCGACCACCTCGACCGGCAGGTCGCGGTCTCGCAGCGCCTCGACCACCGCGGTGAACTGGGACCGCTTGCGGCACAGCACCGCGGCCGTGCGACGGGTCCACGCACCGTCGGCGCCGGTGTGCCGCTCGTGGATCCACTGCGCGATGTATGCCGCCTCGGCGTCCTGGTCGGACAGCCGTGCGGCGACGACGGAGCCCTCCCCCGCGCCCGGCCGGGGTTGCAGCGTCGCGACCGGCACGGCACTGGCCGCCCGCAACGGCGAGGCGGCCCGGTTGGCCGCGGCGAGGATGCTGCTGTCATTGCGCCAACTCCGAGACAGCTGAAGCACTTTCGCCGGCCCACTGGTGTCGGCGAAGAGGTGCGGGAAGCTGCCGAGGGTCGTGGCGCTGGCCCCGCGCCAGCCGTAGATCGACTGGTGCGGATCGCCCACCGCGGTCACGCGAACATCATCGCCGGGTGCTTCGTCGTCACCGGCATACAGGGATCGCAGCAGCACCATCTGCGCCTCGCTGGTGTCCTGGAACTCGTCCAGCAGCACGGCACGGAAGCGGCCGCGTTCGAGCGCGCTGAGTGCCGGGAAGGACCGTGCCAGCTGCGCCGCGAGGGCCATCTGATCGGCGAAGTCGAGGGCAGACCGCTGCCGCTTCAACTGCAGGTAGCGCTGCACGATCGGCACGATCTGCCGACGAGCGGTGAGCGCGTCCGCGACCTTCTTCATGTCGCCACCGGTCACCTTCGTGGCACCCACCGGCGGCAGCTGTGCGGTGTCGGTGAGGTAGTGGTCCAGATAGCCGATCAGGTCCTCGGCGTCGACCAAGTGCTCGGCGAGTTCGCCGGCCAGGCTGACCACTGCGGTGGTGACATTGCCCTCGGTGTGGGTGACCTGGTCCATCGGGCCGTCGTAGCCGAGCACCGCCTCGGAGGCGAGCTGCCATGCCGCGGCCTCGGAGAGCAGCCGGGACTCCGGCTCGATGCCGAGGCGCAGCCCGTGCTCCCCCACGAGCCGGCCGGCGTAGGAGTGGTAGGTCTGCACGGTGGGCACCTCGGCCAACGCCTGGGTGCCGTCGTCGGTCGTCGGCAGCCAGATGCCTTCGCGGCGCAGCCGCCGCAACCGCACGCCGATGCGCTCGGCGAGCTGACCGGCGGCCTTGCGGGTGAAGGTCAGACCGAGCACCTGGTCGGGCTCCACCTGGCCGTTGGCGACCAGCCACACCACGCGCGCGGCCATCGTCTCGGTCTTGCCCGAGCCGGCACCGGCCACCACCAACAGCGGGGACCCGGGGGCGGCCTCGGTCACCGCCACTTGTTCGTCGGTCGGAGTCGGTAGACCGAGCGCCCGGGCGAGCTCCACGGCGGAGTAACGCTGCTGCCTGGTCACAGACGTCCGCCTTCGGGCTGCAGCGGACAGCTCTTCAGAACCGGGCAGGTGCGACACCGGGAGTTGACCTGTGCGCTGAATGTCGCGCCGGACATGCCGTCAGCCGTCTCGGCGAGCAGGTCGTAGGCCCATCGCGGGTCCTCCTGCTCGGCCAGCGGCGCCTGGGCCTGGGTGACCGCCTTCTTGCCGGCGGCCTTACCGACCTGCACCAGCGCCGCCCCGCCGGACACCGAGCCCTCGGCGAAGCCGCCTTCGGTCACCGCGACCTGGTAGGCGCCCAGCTGCGGGTTGCCCGGCAGCTCCGCGGCGGACGGCTTGGACGAACCGGTCTTGAGGTCGATGATCCGGATCTCCTCCCCACGGCCCTCGATGCGGTCGACCCGCCCGGTGAGTCGTGCCCGGCCGACGAGCACCGAGAAATCGACCTCGACACCGACCGGCCGCCAGCCCTGCGCCTTCGCCTCGTCGAGGTATCCGGTCAGCCGCTGCAGCATCTGGTGCGCGGTCGCCCGCTTCTGGACCGACACCCACGTGTCCCCGAGACCGAGCCGTGCCCACCGCTCGTCGAGCGCGGCCGCCATCGCGTCGGGGTCCTTGTCGGCGAACTCCTGGGCGACCTCGTGCACCAGGGTGCCCAACGCGGCCGCGCCGACGTCGGGTCCTTCCCCGCCGGCCGTGGTCAGCAACCAGTTGAGCGAACAGGTGCCGAAGCTCTCCACCCGGGAGGGCGAGATCTGGACCAGCTGGTCCGGTGAGCGCAGCGGCCGGTCGTCGGTGAGCTCGCGCAGCGCCCACCAGTGGGCCGGGTCGGCGCCACGAACGCCGGCCGCGGCGAGCCGCGCGAGTTGTCGAGCCGCCTGGGACCGGTCCTCCTCGTCACCCACGGCCAGCTCGCGCCGCAACTCGGCGACGACCGCGGGCAGGGTGGTGGGTCGCGCGACCTCGGTGAAATCACGCAATGCGTCCGGGTCGTCGCTGACGTCGAGCGGGTCGACGACGTCGAGGTATGCCGAGGGTTGCTCGTCCTCGTTGCGCACGGCCGTGACCAGCAGCCGCTCCGTGGCTCGGCTGACCGCGACGAGGAACTGCCGGGTCTCGTCGTAGCGGACGGCGGTCTGCGCGGCACGCCACGAGTCGCCCCGGTCGGCCAGCACATCGACCAATCGCTCGGAACCCAGCAGCGATCCGCGCAACCGCAGGTCCGGCCACACGCCCTCCTGCACGCCCGCGACGACCACGAACTGCCACTCGCGGCCGGCGGCGGCCTGCGGAGTCAGCAGTGCGACGGTCTCGTCGTCGGGCGCCGCCGCGACCAGCCGGTCACCGGGCACGTCCTGGCCGCGCACGTGCTCCAGGAAATCCAGCGGGGCTGCGCCCGGGAGACGGTCGACATACGTCGCGGCGTCGGCGAACAACGCGACGATCGCATCGAGCCGGCTGTCCGCGCGCTTGCCCTCGCGGCCGCCCGCCAGCGCCTTGGCCTGCCAGTCGTCGGCGAGTCCGCTGGCCTCCCACATCGCCCACAGCACCGTCTCGGCGGTGGCTCCGGCAGCAACCGCAGCCTCCCGGCCGGCGCGGATGACGCCCGCCACCCGCAGTGCCGGAGTCGCGACCGGACCCAGCAGCTCCAGCCACGGCAGCCCGACGACCGACGCGGCGAGCAGCTCGTCGGAGGAGCGCGACCCGTCCGCGCCCAGCTCCTCGGCGCGCAGCGCGCGACGCAACCGCCGCAACGCCACCGCATCGGCGCCGCCGAGGGGTGAGCTCAGCACATCGGCGGCCAGCTCCGGGCTGATCGGGTCAGGGTCGTCGGCGAGGAGTTTGCCGATGGTCTCCAGCAGCGCCAGGAACGGCCGGACCGCCGGCTCGTCCCGCAGCGGGACCACCGTCGGCGGGGAGTTGACCGGCACACCGGCCGTGGCCAGCGCGCGGCGCAGCGAACCGGCCCGGCCCTGGCCGCGCACGATGACCGCCATCCGGGACCAGTCCAGACCGTCGAGCAGGTGTGCCCGGCGCAGTTGGGCGGCGATGTGTGCGGCCTCCTGGGGCGCCGACCGCAGCAGCGCCACGTCGACCCGTCCGCCCGGCCGGGACGACACCAGCCGGTGCTCGGCGCCCGCGACGGCGCCGATCCGTTCGGCCACCCGCTCGGCCACCCGGCGGACCGCTTCCGGGTGCCGGTGCCCGACCGGCAAGATGACCTGGTCGATCGCACCGAAGTGGTCGCCCAGCGCGCCGAACATCTGCGGCTCGGCGCCACGGAAGCTCTGCACGGTCGCGTCCGGATCCCCGATCAGCACGATCCGGGTGTCGGGCGCGATCACCAGCCGTAACAGCCGGGCGGCCGCCCGGGTCAGCTCCTGCGCGTCGTCGACCACGACGAAGCCGATGGCCCGGTGCACCCGCTCGCGCGCCCGCGGGTCGGACTCGAGCAGATCGGCGGCCGCGCTGAGGATCCATGCCGGGTCGAACGCACCGGGTCGCGACAGTGCGGTCACCTGGTCGTATTCGTCCAGCACGCGCGCGGCGGCCTGCCACTCGGGGCGGTCGTGTGCCCGGCCCAGCGCGGCGAGCTCGTCCGCAGTCAGCCCCCACTCCACCGCGCGCATCAGCAGGTCGCGCAACTCGTTGCGGAAACCCCTGGTCGGCAGGGCGTTGTGCACGAAGTCGGGCCAACCCGGCGGTATGCCGTCACCGGCCGCGTGACCGGCCAGCAACTCGCGCAGGACGACGTCCTGCTCGGGTCCACTGAGCAGCCGTGGTGCCGGCTCGCCCTGCAGCGCGGCGGCCTGTCGCAGGATGCCGAAGCCGAGCGCCTGGTGGGTGCGCGCGAGCGGCTCGGTCGAGGTGCGCTGCAGTCGCGCGGTGACCCGGTCGCGCAGGTCGGCGGCCGCCAGCCGCGTCGGTGCGAGCAGCAGGCAGCGGTCCGGCGGGATGCCGCGCTCGACCGCTGCCACCACGGATTCGACCGCGAGCGTCGACTTGCCGGTGCCGGGAGCACCGATCACCACCGATGCGCGGCTGGTGCTGTCGCAGACGGCCTGCTGCACGTCGTCCAGGACCAACGGTTCCGCTGTGAGAGCGGGCGGTCGACGTAGTTCCAGCACGGGACTCATCCCATCACGCACGACCGACATACCCACAGGTGCTCGGTCCCCGACGCCCCGCCCCGACGGTCGCAGGTGGACGTATGTCGCTCACCCCAGGTCGAAGCGAGCCCGCGCGAGGTCGACCCGGTCCAGGAAGGTGCCCTTCAGCGGCGTTTCTTCGGCGCGGTAGTGCGCCAATGCCTCGTCCTCGTGGCCCTGCGGTGGCCGGCCGTCGGCGCGCAGCACGCGCCACCAAGTGACCAACGCGCCGTACTCCGACATCACCGCGCCGACCTGACGCGGCCCGGCACCGACGACGCGGCCGATGTCGCCATACGTGACGACCTTGCCCTCGGGCACCCGGTCGACGACGTCGAGCACGGCGTCGGCGAGATCGGGCAGCTCGTGAACGGCCGGCATGTCAGTACCGGGGTAGCGAGGGGTCGATCTGATCGATCCAGCCCAGCACTCCGCCGTCCAGCGACCGAGCGCGCACACCGGTCGCGTCAGCGACCAGCCGCACCGCCTCGGCCGATCGCGCGCCGCTCTTGCAGTAGAAGACCGCGGACTCGTCCAATCCGGCGACCGCCGGCAGCCCCGTGCCGTCGCGCAACTGCGCCACGTCCACCTGTATGCCGCCGCCGGGCAGCGACACGATGTCGCGCTCGGCCGGGGTGCGCACGTCGACGAGCACCGGAGCCCGGCCCGCCTCGATCAGGTCCGCCAGCTCGCGGGCACCGATGGTCGGCACCGGCTCCTCCGGCGGCACCGCACAGGCGGACGCCTCGTCCTGCAGGACGGTGATGGTCGGTTGGTCCCCGCAGACGGCACAATGCGGATCGCGGGCGACGGGCACGCCCGCCCAACTGCCGGCGAGCGCGTCGTGGACCAGGATCCGACCGGCCAGTGGCTCGCCGATGCCGAGCACCAGCTTCACCGTCTCGGTGGCCTGGATGGAGCCCATGACACCCGGTAGCGAACCGATCACGCCGGCCTCGGCGCAGGACGGCACCGTGCCGGGTGGCGGAGCGGTCGGGAAGATGCAGCGGTAGCAAGGGGATTCGCCATACGACCAGACGGTGACCTGTCCGTCGAACCGGTTGATCGAGGACCACACCAGCGGCAGCCCGAGCAGCACGCAAGCGTCGTTGATCAGATAGCGGGTGGCGAAGTTGTCAGTGGCGTCGACGACGACATCGTGCTCGGCGAACAGCGGCAGGGCGTTGTCGGCGGTCAACCGCGCCTCGACCCCGACGACCTCGATGTCCGGGTTGAGGTCGAGCGCCGCGCGCACGGCCGAGTCGACCTTGGCGACACCGATGTCCGTGGTGCGGTGGATGACCTGCCGGTGCAGGTTGCTCAACTCCACGACGTCGTCGTCGATGACCGTCAACCGGCCGATCCCGGCACCGGCCAGGTAGGAGAGCACCGGTGCGGCGAGACCACCGGCTCAGACGACCAGCACGCGGGCCGCCGCGAGCTTGTCCTGACCGGCGATCCCGACCTCCGGCAGCAGCGTGTGCCGGGAGTACCGCTCGGCCTGCTTGCTGTCTGCGGGCGTACTGCCCCGTAACCTTGGTGGGCGCGTCACGCTGCCACAGCCTAGTCTCGCTCTAGGATGCCGAGCGGGACCCGCCAGGTCGGCGCCGGTCAGAAAGGGAGCTTGGAGTGAGTGTTGCGGACACGGGAGCCCGCGGAGGACGTCTACCACGCTCGGCGCGTCGCGCCCAGCTGTTGGAGGCTGCGCAGTCGGTGTTCGCCGAGTCCGGCTATCACGCTGCGGCGATGGACGAGATCGCCGATCGCGCACACGTCAGCAAGCCGGTGCTCTACCAGCACTTCCCCGGCAAGCTGGACCTCTACCTGGCGCTGATCGAGCAGCACACCTCCGAGCTGCCGGAGCTGGTCCGCGCCGCGATGGCCTCGACCCAGGACAACCAGGAGCGCGTCGCCGCGGCGGTGCGCACCTTCTTCACCTTCGTCGAACGCGAGGACGCCGCGTTCCGGCTGGTCTTCGAGTCCGACCTGCTGGGCGAACCCGAGGTCGCCGGCCGGGTGGACCGGATGAGTGCGGAGTGCGCCGACGCCGTCGCCCGGGTCATCCAGGAGGACACCGACCTGCCGCCGGAGCAGGCGTTGCTGCTCGGCGTCGCCACCGTCGGTATGTCGCAGACCGTCGCCCGTTCCTGGCTGCACGGCCGCACGGTGCCGCGCGAGGAGGCCGAGCGCCTTGTCTCCAGTCTGGTATGGCGCGGCCTCGCCGGGTTCCCGCTGCACCCGGAGCAATCCGTCGCCGACTGACGCGGCTGACCTGCCTCGCCCGGCCGCCGAGTCGCACACCTGCCACCGAGTGGCACACCTACGGCTGTGCCACTGGGCGACAACTGTGCCAGTCACCGCGACACCCTCCGGTCTGCCGGCGGGCCGGACGTAGAGTGAGCGCCAGTTCGTGAACCAGCCCTATTCGAAGGAGCTTGAACGTGGAGATCCGGATCGGTGTGCAGAACGTCGCACGCGAGGTCGTCCTGGAGTCCGAGCAGTCGCCGGACGAGGTGCAGCAGCAGGTGGGGACCGCACTGGAGAAGGGCACTCCCCTGGTGCTGGCCGACGAGCGCGGCCACCATGTCGTCATACCGGCCGCGGTGCTGGGCTACATCGACATCGGCAGCGAGCAGCGCGGCCGCGTCGGTTTCGGCGGCTGACTGCATTGTTGGTCGCATTCCTCACGGATCGGTCCTCAGCCGTCGCTCACAAGTTCGCCGACGGCTGAGTCCGTTCCGATCGTCGTCGCGACATCGCCCAGCCACCGCACTGCGTCGACACGAACGGGCCGGTCACCCATCGAGGGTGACCGGCCCGCTCGGCATACCACCGCGGGATCACAGGTCCGCGATGGCCTCCAGCGGCTTGGTGCGTGCCGCCCGTATGCCGGGCCACAGTGCTGCCAGCACACCGCACACCGCGGCGGCGGCCAGCGTGAACAGCACCGTGCCCCAGGGGACGACCGGGGTGATGCCGGCGATCCATTCGCGGAAGGTCCGCACCAGGCACCAGCCGATGATCACACCGAGCACCATGCCCAGCAGCGCCCCGAAGATGGAGATCAGCACCGACTCCAGGTAGATGGTGCGGCGCACCTGCTTGCGCAGCATGCCGACGGCACGCAGCATCCCGATCTCCCGCTTGCGTTCCACCACGGAGAGGGCCAGCGTGTTGATGATGCCGAGCACGGCGATCACGAGGGCGAGTCCGAGCATGCCGTAGAGCACCACCAGCATCTGGTTGATCTGCTGTGCCGAGGAGTTGGCGAACTGCGCCTTCGTCTGCACCTTCACGGTCAGGTAGCTGCCGGTGACGTCCTCGATCCGCTGTTGCACCGCCGACCGATCGGCGCCGTCCTTGAGCAGGATCAGGTCGACGTAGTCGGCGCGCAGACGCGGCGGGGTCAGCTTCTCGAACGCTCCGGAGCCCAATTGGAACGGGCCGAGCAGCGCCGAGTCCTTGTAGATGCCGACGACTTTCACCGCGACGTGCTGACCGAATTTGCTGGTGAGATCGATGGTCTGGCCCACGGACCAACCCTTGTCGGCGGCCATCTTCTGCGACGCGAGCAGACCGTCCGATCCCAGGGTGCTGCTGCCCTTGACCAGCTTGATGTTGGCCACCGCGGTCAGGTCGCCACTGGGCGACGTGCCGCCGATCTCCTTGCCCTTGACGGTGGCGGCGACCGCGTGCATCGCGACCACCCGGTCGACACCGTCGACCTTGCCGATCGCCGAGCTCACCGTCGGCGGCAGGGCGCCCGAGTTGGTGGTGCCGGTCACGATGATCGGCGCCTTCACCTCGTCGTTGACCGCCTTGTCGATGGTCGACTTGAACGATGCTCCGAGCGTGCCGATGATCGCCACCAGCATCAGGCCGAGCGTGAGCGCGAACGCCGTCGCCGCCGTCCGCCGTGGGTTGCGTATGGCGTTGGTGCGCGCCAGCTGGCCCAGCTTGCCGAACGGCTTGGCGAACAGCAGGCCGAGGAAGCCCACCACCGGGCGGGCCAGCGCCGGCGCACCGCACACGACGGCGATGATCGTCCCGAGCGCTCCGAGACCGACCAGGCCGGCAGCGCCGCCGCCCTTGCCGCCGGCCCCGATCGCGAGCGCCGCGACGGCCAGCACGGCCAGTACGACCGCGACGATCGTGCGCACCCGTAGCGTGGCGGACCCGTCGGTCTGGCTCTCCCGCATCGCCTCGACCGGCGCCACCTTGGACGCTCGACGGGCCGGCGCCAGCGCGCTCACCGTGGTGACGACCACCCCGACCACCAGGCAGGCGATGATCGCGCCGGGACCGACCACGAGCGAGCCACTGGGCAGCCCGGTGCCGGTGCTGGACAACAACGCCTGCAGGCCGGCCGCGAGCCCGATGCCGACACCCAGCCCCACCACGGAGCCGAGGAGGCCGACCACCACCGCTTCGAGCATCACCGATCGCATCACCTGGCCACGGGCGGCCCCGATGGCGCGCAGCAGGGCCAGTTCCCGCACCCGCTGGGCCACGATCATCGAGAAGGTGTTGTAGATGATGAACGTGCCGACGATGAGGCCGATCGCCGCGAAGGCCAGCAGGATGTAGTTGAAGATCTGCAGGAACGAGTTGATCGCGTCCTTGTTCTCCTGCCGCACCTCGTCACCGGTCTGCACCTTGTAGCCGGGGAACTCCTTGGTGATCCGCTGCTTGAGGGTGTCGGCGGAGACGCCGGGCACGGCGCCGAGTTGCACGATGGACGCGTGCGAGCCGTCGGTGAACAGCTTCTTGGCAGTCGCGGCGTCGAAGTCCATCTCGGTGTAGCCGGAAGTGTCGCCGGCCATCTTGACCAGGCCGACGATCGTGACCTCGAACGGTGTGGCGGTGCCGGAGGAGACGACGACCTTCGTCGTCGAACCGACCTTCAGGTGCCCGCGCTCGGCCGCGCTCTCGTTGAGCACCGCCTCGTGCGGTCCGTGCGGCGCCCGGCCACCGGGCAGGATCGTGGCGCCGTCCGGATCGAGCGCCTGACTCTTGGGCACCCAGTTGGCGCCCATCGTCGGGGCGCCGCCGGTCTGGATCGCCTTGCCGTCGGAGCCGGCGATCGTCATCGTCGACTGGTAGCCCGGGACGATCTTCGCGACACCGAGGGCGGCCTTGTCGCGCTCGATGCGTGCGATGACCGAGTCGGGCACCCCCAGGCTCTCCACCCCGCCATACGCGTTGGTGTCGGTGGCCCTGGGGCTGATCTGCGTGTCGACGCCGATGGCCACCTTGTCGAAGATGCCGTTGAAGGAGTTGCTCATCGTCGAGGTGAAGACGAGCGCACCGGCGATGAACGACGTGCCGAGCACGACGGACAGCACGGTGAGGACCAGGCGCAATTTGTGCGCCGCGAGATTTCGCAAGGAGACCTTGCGCATCGTGGAAGCCATGGGTCAGTCCTGCTCGGCCAGCCGCGTCGGGGCGTGCTCGTCCAGGTGCTTCATGTATTCGTAGATGTCATCGGTCGACAGGCCGCGCCGGTCGTTCACGATCTGGCCGTCGGCCAGGAAGATCACCCGGTCGGCGTATGACGCGGCCCGCGGGTCGTGCGTCACGATCACCACGGTCTGGCCGAAGTCGTCGACGGTGGCGCGCAGGATCGACAGCACCTCCGCCGAGGAGCGGGAGTCCAGGTTGCCGGTCGGCTCGTCCCCGAAGATGATCTGCGGCCGGCCCACGAGCGCTCGGGCACAGGCCACCCGCTGCACCTGGCCACCGGAGAGTTCGCTGGGCCGGTGGCCGAGCCGGTCGGCCAGCCCGAGCCGGTCGACGACGGCGCGCATCCACTCCTTGTCCACCTTCTTGCCCGCGATGTCCAGCGGCAGGGTGATGTTCTCGCGTGCGGTGAGGGTGGGCACCAGGTTGAACGCCTGGAAGACGAACCCGACCAGGTCACGGCGCAACGTGGTCATCTGCTTGTCGTTCAGGCCGGTCAGGGCGACGTCGCCGATCTGCACGTCGCCGGACGACGCGGTGTCCAGGCCGGCCAGGCAGTGCATCAGCGTGGACTTGCCGGAGCCGGACGGGCCCATGATCGCGGTGAACTCCCCCGCCGCGAATTCGACGGAGACCTCGCGCAGTGCATGCACCACGGTCTCGCCCTTGCCGTAGGTCTTGGCCAGCTTGTATGCCGCGGCGGCCGGCGGCGTCTGCGCCTCGCGGGCCACCTCGGGGGCGGCTGCTGGGTTGGACATGTGTTTCCTCCCGAGATTGCTGGATCTGCTGCAGTGTCGGCTACGACTATTCCGCCGGGCGGGGACCCCCACCATGCGGTTCGACCCTGACTGTCCCCCGGTCGACCCTGAGCGTGCGGTCCGGTATGACGCCTGGTTTGGCCGGCACCCGGGCGGGTACCAGCCTCCCAGCACCGGCTGGTGCGAACAACAGAATTTGGGCTTTACCGAAGAGATACCCGGCGCGCCCGCAGGCAATATTGCGGGTTCTCCCAGGGTGTAGCACAGTCAGCGTCCTGGGTCCGTCCATCGACGGGACCTCGACAGAAGGAGAGAAGCAATGATCGGCGCAATCATCGGAGCCGTCATCGGTGGTCTCATCATCGGAGCGCTCGCACGGCTCATTCTGCCCGGCAAACAGGACATCTCGATCCTGATGACGATCGGCATCGGCATCGTCGCGTCACTGATCGCGAGCCTGGTCGTCGGGCTCATCGGTTACCACAACAAGAGCGGCTTCGCCTGGGTGCCGTTCATCGTCGGCATCGTCTTCGCGGCGATCATCATCACCATCTACGGCAACATGACCGGCAGGAAGCAAGTCACCCGCTGACCTGCACCGGCGTCACGAAGAGTGCCCCGCGGCCGTCCGGTCGCGGGGCACTTGTTCGTATGGCGCGCTCACGCGGACAGGCCGAGCGCCTCCATGCGTGCGGTGTGGGCGTCGGTCAGCCGGGTGAACATGTGCATCCAGCCGCCCAGATCGAGCCCGTAGCCGGACCCGTCGTCGACCAGCAGGCCCATCAGGTCGTCATTCTCCGCGGCGACCCGCTGCGCCTGCGACAACGCCTCCCCGATCAGCCGCCGGCCCCACAGCGCCAGGCGACCGGCGACGGTCGCGTCGGCCGCGATGGCCCGGCGCAGTTCCCCGGCGGCGAACTCCACCTGGCCGCTGTCCTCCAGCGCCTCCCGGATCAGGGTCCGGGTCTCCTCGTCGACCAGATCGGCGACCTCGCGGTAGAAGTCGTTCGCGATCGAGTTGCCGGCGTAGACCTTCATCAGCGCCTCCAGCCAGTCGGTGGGGGCCGCGCGCCGGTGCCAGTCGTCCACCGCCCGGGTGAACGGCGCCATCGCCTGGTGCGGGTCGGCACCGAGCTCCGCCAGCCGGGCCGCCAGCCGTTCGTAGTGCGAGAACTCCTGAGTCGCCACCTTGCCCAGCGTGACCTTGTCGCGGGACGAGGGTGCGTAACCCGCCTCCTGCGCGATGGTGAGGAAGCCGACCAGTTCGCCGTACGACAGGACGCCGAGCAGGGCGACGACACCGCGCCGGTAGGCCGGCAGGGACAGATCCGCCTGGGTGCGCCGTGGCCGATCCGATGTCTCCTGAGTCATGGCGCCGATGGTAGCGGTCGTGGTATGACGCCCCGACAAGGTACAATCGCCGTGGACGGGCCGCAGCAGCGTGCCCGTCCTGTCACGCGCACGAACATGAGCACAACCGGTACACCCAGGTGCCCGGTCGGTCACGAAGACACATCCGCGGGGTCGCCCCGCATCCGAAGAATTCCGATCGGCTCCGCCACACCGCGCGATGCGATGCTCGCGCCGAAGCGACCCGTCCGACGACTGGTCGCCCCGGCGCTGGACGCGACGCACGCCGATCACAGGAAGATTCATCACGCGTCATGACCGACGACACCACCACTGACCACACGACTGCCGCCACCACAGACACCGCCCCCGCTCCGTCGTTCGCCGACTTCGGCGTACACCCCGACATCGTGGCCGCGCTCTCCGAGGCCGGCATCACCACGCCCTTCCCGATCCAGGCGATGACCCTGCCGGTCGCGATCTCCGGGCACGACATCATCGGCCAGGCCAAGACCGGCACCGGCAAGACGCTCGGTTTCGCCGTCCCGATGCTGCAGCAGACCGTCGCCCCGCAGGACGAGGCTTTCGATCGGTTGCCGGCGCCCGGCAAGCCGCAGGCACTGGCCGTCGCGCCGACCCGTGAGCTGGCCGTGCAGGTGGCCGGTGACCTGCAGACCGCCGCGAAGCGGCGCGGCATACGCGTGGCCACCATCTACGGCGGCCGCGCCTTCGAGCCGCAGATCGAGCAGCTGACCAAGGGCGTCGAGATCGTCGTCGGCACACCGGGCCGGCTGATCGACCTGGCCGGGCAGGGGCACCTCGACCTGAGCTACGTGCGCAGCGTGGTGCTCGACGAGGCCGACGAGATGCTCGACCTGGGCTTCCTGCCGGACGTCGAGAAGCTGCTGGCGATGACGCCGGCCTCCCGGCAGACGATGCTCTTCTCGGCGACCATGCCCGGTGCCGTCGTCTCGCTGGCCCGCCGCTACATGACCCAGCCCACGCACATCCGGGCGATGAGCGAGGACGGCGACGACCGCCAGACCGTGGCGGCCACCGAGCAGTTCGTCTACCGGGCGCACGCCCTGGACAAGGTGGAGATGCTCGCCCGCATCCTGCAGTCCGAGGGACGCGGCCTGACCGTCGTCTTCACCCGCACCAAGCGCACCGCGGCCAAGGTCAGCGACGAGCTGACCCAGCGCGGGTTCGCCGCCGCCGCCCTGCACGGCGACCTCGGCCAGGGCGCCCGCGAGCAGGCGCTGCGCGCGTTCCGGACCGGCAAGGTCGACACGCTGGTCGCCACCGACGTCGCGGCACGCGGCATCGACGTCGAGAACGTCACGCACGTGGTCAATTACCAGTGCCCCGAGGACGAGAAGACCTACGTCCACCGCATCGGTCGCACCGGCCGGGCCGGCAACACCGGCACCGCCGTCACCTTCGTCGACTGGGACGACCTGGGCCGCTGGGGACTGATCAACAAGGCGCTCGACCTGGGCATCCCGGAGCCGCCGGAGACCTACTCCTCCTCCGACCACCTGTTCACCGACCTGGACATCCCGACCTCGGCCACCGGTGAGTTGCCGCGGGCGCAGCGCACCCGGGCCGGGCTGCGTGCCGAGCGGGTCGAGGACCGGGGCGAGACGGGCAAGCGCACCGGCGGCCGTGACGGTGCTCGCGAGGGTGGCCGCGGCGGCCGCGCCCACAAGGCCGCCGGGCACGCCTCCGACGGCGAGGGCAGCCGACGCTCCGGCACGCCGCGCCGCCGGCGCCGCACCCATCGCGGCGGTTCCGCGGGTCGGGCTTCCGCCGAGCAGGGCTGAGCCCGGGCCGTGGCGAGCCCGCGGTTCAGTCCGCCCTACGTCGAACGGCTGCGGTCCGCCGACCGCTGGCTGCGCAGTTCCGAACGCGACGCGCACGCGGCACGCTACGCCGTGTGCCGGACCACGATCTCCGCGCTGACCCGGGTGGACAGTTTCTACATCGGGTTCTTCCGGGGCGAGGACACCGTGTTCATCCCCTACATCTACGACCACGACCAGTTCCTGCGCCCGAGCATCGGGCGCTACGGCAAGCACGGTGTCTCCTATTGGGTGCGCAGCAGCAGGCGGCCCTACGTCTACCGGGAGGACGGCGGGCGACTGCTCACCAACGCCATACCGTTCGGCGACACCGACGAGGTGTCCCTGGACGCGATGGCGGTGCCGCTGATTGATGCGGTCACTGGTGAGGTCACCGGGCTGATGAGCGCGCAGAGCCTGCAACCGCACGTGTATGACGACGAGGCCGTCCGTGCCCTGGAGTGGCTCGGCCGGGCGTTGATGCACTCCTTCGCCCGGGACACCGCGGCGCAGGACGAACTCGAGCTCTACACGATCTATCCGGAGCTGGACACCACCGGCGTGCGGGACCAGACCGACCTGATCGACGAGGTCAGCGCCCGGGTCAACCGGCTGCACCGCCGGATCCGCGACCTCGCCGAGCTGGCGGCCTCGGCCGGCGGTGAGGTGGCCGAGGCCGCGCAACAACTGCAGCAGCTGTCCGAGACGACACAGGTCGAGATCGGCGACCTCTTCGGCGCGCTCGCCGACAAGGAGGCGGACGACGACCTGGCCGACCCCGCAGCCGAGCTGACCGCCCGGGAGCGGGAGATCGCCGAGCTGATCGCCCGCGACGGCGTGAGCAACGCCGACCTCGCCCGGCAACTGCACATCTCCGAGAAGACGGTCAAGACGCACGTCGGCAACGTGCTGCGCAAACTCGGGGTGGCCCAGCGCGCCGGCATCGAGCTGGTGCTGAGCCCGGCGCTGCGCCGGTCGAGCCACTGACCTGGCGCGGGGTCCCACCCGGTCCTAGTCCTTGGGCCTAGGCCGTTCCCGGGGAAAGTTCAGCCCCAGTCGCATAGCGAGCGCTGGCGGGATCGGACATCCTTGGACAAGGTCGTTCGCGCACTGGGGGGAGCGAACGCCGGTCCAGGGGAGAGATCGCCGGCACATACGGGGATGTGCCGGCGATCTTTTATGTCCGGGCTCGGGGCCGGCCGGTGCCGGTGGTCGCAGGACCCACGCGTCAGGGGCGGATCGGTCCACTCCCCGAGGTCGCCTGCGCACTGAGTTGTTCCAGCACCTCCGGTGAGGTGGTGTTCTCGCCGAGCTGGTTGTCCTTGCCCGTGCCGTGGTAGTCACTGGACCCGGTGACCAGCAGCCCGAGCCGCTGGGCCAGTTGCAGGCCCTTGCCGATCGCCTCGTCGGTGTGATCCCGGTGATGGATCTCCAGGCCGGCCAGGCCGGCCTCCGCCATACCCTCGATGACGTCGACGTCGACGGTCCTCCCACGCGCCGCCGCCAACGGGTGCGCCATCACCGGCACTCCCCCGGCCGCGCGCACCAGCCGGGTCGCGAACGCCGGGTCCGGTGCGTAGTGCGAGACGTGGTACTTCGACCCGGACGCCAGGTAGGACGCGAACGCCTCGTCCCGGGAGGCCACGACGCCGGCAGCCACCAGGGCGTCGGCGATGTGCGGCCGGCCGATGGTCGTCTCCGCCCCGAACTGCTCCTGCACCTGGTGCCAGGTCAGCCCGGTGTCCGGTGCCAAACGTTCGACCATCCGCTGCGCCCGGGTGCGGCGGGAGGAGCGGGCACGTTCGAGCTCGCCCAGCAGGGCCGCATCCAGCGGGTCGATGAAGTAGCCGAGCAGGTGGATGCTGATGCCGTCGTACGCGCAGGAGATCTCGATGCCGGGCACCAGCGTGACGCCCGTCTCGGCGACCGCTCGCGCGGCCTGTCCCCAGCCGCGGGTCGTGTCGTGATCGGTCAGCGCGACGACGTCGAGCCCGGCCCGTGCGGCGGATCGCATGACCTCCACGGGGGTCTCGGTGCCGTCGCTCTGGGTGGAATGGGTATGCAGGTCGATGCGCACGGGCCGACTGTAACCGGCCGGGCCGACCGCCGCGCACCGCGTATCCGCGAGTGCGCCACACGACCGTCCTGCGGCTGACAAGCTGGACCCATGTCCGCACCCCGCCCGCCCCGGTTGGCCGCGTTGCGCCCGAAACCGGTCGTCACCGCCATCCGGCTGATGTATGCCGGGGTGCTGCTGGCGCTGATCGGTGTGCTCGTCAATGCGTTGTCCCGCGACGCCATCACCCGCGCACTGGAGCACACCAACAACTCCCGATCGCCCGGGAACCGACTGTCCGCGGCCGATCTGCGTCAGGCGGCCGATCTGACCTACGACGGCTTCCTCACCATGTCGATCGTGGCGACGGTCGTCTGGCTGGTGATGGCGGTCGCCAACAGCCGCGGCCTGGGCTGGGCGCGCATCGTGGCCACCGTGCTGGTCGTGATGAACCTGCTGCTCACCATCGGTATGGCGACCCGCGGCACCACCGCCGCGACGATCGCGGAGGTGCCGACCCTGCTGGTGGGGGCCGCCGCCGTCTGGCTGCTGTGGCAGCAACCGAGCAACCGGTTCTTCGAACAGTGCGCCGCGTTGCGGACGACGCCGCGTGGGCGGCAGCCGATGCCGGACGGCTCGGCGTGACCGGCCGCTCCTGACGGCCCGTAGGGGTACGCCTAACCGGTCGCCCGGACCTCGGCGGCCTGCCGCTTGGCGGATTCCTCGGCGGCGCGGCGCTGATCCTCGCGCCGGCGCGCCGCCTTCTTGGGGTCGTGCTTGTCCTCGTAGGCGTCGAGCACCTCGTCGGTGGCGCCGTCCATGACGATCTCACCCTTCTCCAGCCAGATCGCCCGGTTGCAGGTCTCCCGGACGACGCCCAGGCTGTGACTGACCAGGAAGACCGTGCCGGCCTGCTCACGCAGCTCCTTGATCCGCTGCTCGCTGCGGCGGCGGAACTCCGCGTCGCCGGTGGCGAGCGCCTCGTCGATCATCAGGATGTCGTGCGACTTGCTCGCCGCGATCGCGAAGCGCAGTCGGGCGCCCATCCCGCTGGAATAGGCGTTCATCGGCAACGAGATGAACTCACCGATCCCCGCGAACTCGCAGATGTCGTCGAAGCTGTCCGCCACTTCCTCGGGCGTCATACCCATGGCGAGGCCGCCCAGGGTGATGTTGCGCTCGCCGCTCATCGTGGCGATCAGGGCGGCGTTCACGCCGAGCAGGGCCGGGTCGCCCTTGGTGTAGACCGCGCCCGCCGACGGCGTGAGCAGCCCGGCGATGCCACGCAACAGGGTCGACTTGCCGGACCCGTTGGGTCCGATGAGTCCGATGGCGTCACCTTCCCAGGCGGTGAAGGAAACCCCGCGTACCGCGTGCACCTCACGCAGGCCGGGAGTGGACTGACGCATCACGGCCCGCGCCAGCGCGACGGCACCGCCACGCTTGGCGTACCGCCCGGAGATCTTGTAGGTCAGGTGGACGTCGTCGGCGATCACCGTCGGGGTCCGTTCCTGGGTCACGTCAGTCACGGCCGTACTGCTCCTCGGCCTTCCAGAAGAACACGTACCCACCGACGAGCGCCAGCACGGTCCAGCAGATCGCGATCAGCCATTCATTCAGGGTCACACTCGGTTCCGAAGCGAGCAGCGATCCCCGATAGAGGTACATGAACTCGGCAGCCGGGTTGATGTTGAGAAGATTGCCCACCCAGGGAGCGAACTTCGAAGAAACCTGGTCGATGCTGAACATGACACCGGAAACGTACAACCAGACCCGCAGGATGAACGGCAGCATCTGCGACACGTCCGGCACCTTCGCGCCGATGCGCGCGAAGATGAAGGCCAGCCCGACACAGAAGCCCGACTGCAGCGCCAGCGCCGGGATCACCCCCAGCCACTGCAGCCGGATCGGCTCACCGGTCAGCAGCACGATCGGGACGAGAACGATGAGCGACATGAGCATCTGCTCGAGAGAGACCACCGTGGCCGAGACCGGGAACACCGCGCGCGGGAAACGCAGGGTCCGTACCAGCGAGATGTTGGACTGCAGCGACCGGGCGCCGAGGTTCATGGTGCCCTGGATGAACTGGAAGACGAAGACACCGATCACCAGATAGCCGATGTAGTTCGTCACGCCGCGCCGGGTGCCGATCAGCAGCCCGAAGACGAGGAAGTAGACCGCCGCGTTCAGCAGCGGCGTCAGCACCTGCCACGCCTGTCCGAGCATGCTCTTGGAATAACCGGACGCGTTGGTCGCCCGGGAGAACTCCACGATGAAGTGCCGCCGCAACCACAACTCACGGGTGTAGTCCGCCAGCGGCGCGCGGGCGCCGGCCCGCTTGAGGCCGAACCGCTCGACCAGCGCCTGCACCTCCTTGCTGGAGGGCTGGACGCGTCGAGGGCTGGTGGATGCCTGCGCCGACTGTGTCACGACGTGCAAGGATACGGCATTCAGCGCCTCGCCCCGCCCGCCCGGCGACGCACGTGACGAGGGCCATACGGCCGTCCCGGCCGCCGCGGCCCCCTGCTCATGGGCGCCGCAGCTTCCTGAATGCAACCTTCGAATTACCTGAAGATGGCACTCGATTTCGGTCCCTACGATGTGCGCGTTCTGAGGGCCCGCGCAGAAGGGGCACGCGTCCTCGCATCCAGTGGACCGGGTCGTTCTGCGTCAGCCAGGCGCCCGCGAAGGAGGCTTCCATGCGACGTCGAGGGCACTGTGCTGCCGAGGGTCACAGCGGAGTCCGGCGGTGAGCCTCTTGCGTATGCCGTCTGCCCGACTGCACGAGACGCAGCGACGCGGCGCCCGTGCCGGGTTCGTCCGCCGGTGGCTCGTCCGCCTGGCGATCGCGGTCGGCGCGCTGGCCGTGGCCTACGCGCTCTTCCAGGTGGCGGTGCGCATCGCGACGACCTACCTGTGGTTCGACTCGCTGCACGCCGGCTCGGTCTACACCCAGGAGATCTGGGCCAAGGTCGGCCTGTTCGTCGTCTTCGGAGCGATCGCCGGCGCCCTCGGCGGCGTGACCCTGGTGGCCGCGCGACGGGCCCGGCCCCGGTTGGACATCGACGACGAGGACGACGTGTTCCGGTCGGCGTTCCGGCGCTTCGAACCGCGCGTGGCCTGGTTGCTCGTGCTGGCGGCGGTGGCAGCGCCGGCCATCCGGATCGGGCAGCGCGCCGCCGGGCAGTGGCAGACCTACCTCTTGTGGAGCCACGCCGCGCCCTGGCACCGCACCGATCCCCTCTTCCACAAGGACATCTCGTTCTTCGTGGAGGTCTACCCCTTCCACCTCGCGATCGTCTCGCTGTTGTCCAGTGCCGTGCAGTACGGGCTGCTGATCGCGGTCGTCGCCGGCTACTGGTACGGCGGCTGGCGGATCCGTGGCGGCCGGCAGAAGGTCACCCGGCCGTTCGTCATCCTGCTCTCCTTCCTCCTCGCCGGCTATGTGCTGCTCAAGGCGGTCGGCTTCTGGCTGGCGCGGTATGCCGCCACGACCTCCGGTCAGGGTCCGGTCACCGGCGCGGGTTACACCGCCGTCCACGCACTGGTGCCGAGCAAGTATGTGATGGTCGTGATCGCGGTGCTGTGCGCCGCCGCCCTGGTGACCAACGGTTTCGTGGTCGGCCGGGTGCGCATGCTGACGGCTGCCCTGGTCACCCTGGTGGTGGCCGCCCTGGTGGTCGGGGTCGGCTGGCCGAAGCTGGTCTACCGGCTGCGGGAGGCACCCAGCGCCGCCCAGGTCGACCTGCCGGAGATCGCGCACAACCAGAAGGCGACGCTGACCGCCTTCGGTCTGGACCACGACGTCACGACCGTGCCCTACAACTCCTCGACGGCAGCCAAGGGTGCCGCGAAGGGCGCAGCGCTGGTGAAGCTGGCCCGGACGACCGCGCAGATCCCGGTGCTGGACCCCAACCAGCTCTCCCCGACGTTCACCGTCAAGCAGCAGCTCGAGCCCTACTACCAGTTCAAGTCGACCCTCGATGTCGGCCACTACAACCTGCCGGGCGCATCCGGGCAGGACGTCGCGCTGGCGACCCGTGAGCTGAACCTGTCCGGCATACCGAGCAACAGCTGGGTCAACAGCCACCTGGTCTACACGCACGGCTACGGCATCGTGGCCGCTCCCTCGGACCGGATGGACGCGGCCACCGAGAGCCCCGACTTCCTGGACGGTGGTATGCCGCCGGCGCAGCAGATCCCGGTGACCCGGCCGCAGGTCTACTTCGGGCAGGGTTTCCCGGCCGGGTCCTATGCGATCGTGGGCCGGCCGGCGGGCAGCCACCAGAACCTCGAGTTCGACCACCCGGGCGCGAAGGGTTCCGCCGATTCGGCGCACACGACCTACGCAGCGCACGGCGGCATCCCGATCGGGTCGACGCTGCGCCGGTTCCTGTTCGCGGTGCAACTGAGGAGCCCCAGCATCCTGTTCAGCTCGGAGGTCAACAGCGCCTCCCAGCTGCTGGAGGTGCGCAACCCGCGCACGCGGGTCGCCCAGGTCGCGCCGTGGCTCACCCTCGACGGCGACGTCTACCCCGCGGTGGTCGACGGCAGGATCGACTGGATCGTCGACGGATACACCACCTCCAACCGCTATCCCGACTCCCAGCTGGTCAACCTGCACAGCGCGACGAACACCACACTCACCCAGGACGGCGCGTCGGTGTCCCAGCCGAGCAAGGGAGTCAACTACCTGCACAACTCGGTGAAGGCGGTCGTCGATGCCTACACGGGCAAGGTGACGCTGTACGCGTGGAACCAGAAGCAGCAGCCGGACCCGCTGTTGAAGGCGTGGGAGTCGGTGTTCCCCGGCCTGGTCCAGCCGCAGTCGAGCATCTCGCCGTCGTTGCTGGCGCAGCTGCGCTACCCGACCGACCTGTTCAACGTCCAGCGCACCCTGTTGGCGAAGTACCACGTCACCGGCGCATCGAACTTCTACAGCGGCAACGACTTCTGGACCGTGCCGAACGACCCCACGGTCGCGGCCGCGAAGACGATCAATGCCAAGGGCAGCAGCGCCGGCTCGGCCGCGACGCCGAACCAGCCGTCGCAGTACATCTCGCTGTCCGCGGACGGTTTCGGCGCGCAGCGCTACGCGCTGTCCAGCCCGATGGTGACCTACAACGGTCGCGATCTGGCCGCCTTCGTGTCGGTCGACGCACAGCCGGGACCGGACTACGGCAAGTTCACCGTGCTGGACTTCCCCTCCGAAGGGGCAGGCGAATCGCCGTCGCAGGTGCAGAACGACATCGAGTCCGACACCACCATCACCGAGGCGCTCACGTTGCAGCGCGGTGGTCAGTCCAAGGTGGTGCTGGGCTCCCTCGAGGCGATCCCCGTCGGTGGCCGACTGCTGTATGTCGAGCCGGTCTACACCCAGTCCACCGGTAGCCAGTCGTTCCCGATCCTGCGGCACGTGATCGCGTTGTACGGCAACGGCGCCCCGTCGTTCGACAACGACCTGGCGGGTGCGGTGCAGGCGGCCGTCACCTCGGGCGGCTGATCACCCGGACCGACGACTCACACGACGATCTAGGATCGGGCGGCATGACTGTCTCGTTACCGGCCCGCCTGTCGACACGTTGGTCAACGGCCGGTGCGGCAGCCGTGCTGCTCGCCGGCCTGACCGCCTGCTCGAGCTCCGGCGGCGCCACGACACCCACACCCAGCAGCAAGGTGTCGGTCCCCACGACCGTGACGGCCGCGCCCACACCGACCCCGAGCACCTCGGCTGCTCAGGGCAGCACCACCAGCGGTGACGGATCGTTCTCCCTGGTCGCTCCGACGGGCTGGAAGAAGCTGGACATCAAGCAGGCGACCCTGGCGATCCGGGCACCGTCGCCGCAGGACCGGGTCACGACGAACTTCAACGTGGTGGTCGAGAACCCGCAACCGACGCCTGCACTGGACGACGTGGTGACCCAGGCCGAGATCGCCTGGCGTCAGCAGGGCGTTCACATCAAGGACGAACCGGACCGCAAGATCGGCGGGCTGCCCGCCCGGGGCTACACCTTCGACCGCAAGGCCCAGGGCGTGGACTTCACCCAGACGCAGTACTTCGTCGTCTTCCGCAGCCACGTCTACTCGATGACGATGACCAGTGCGTCCTCCCCCGATGCGGCGGCGCAGGCGGCCCAGGCGCTGGACGGGATCTACTCCACCTGGGCCTGGAAGCAGCACTGAGCCGGCGCACCAGTCCGCACCGCACCCGCTCCCGATCCCCGTCGTCCCGCTCACGTGCGACGATGGCAGGTGTGAGTGAGAAGCAGCAGAAGTCCCAGTCCCGCAGTCAGCCGACACCGGAGTCCTTCCGGGCGTTCATCAGTTCCGGCTGGGCGCCGCGCGGCGATGCCACACCGGCCCGTGCCGCCGTCGCGGATTTCGCGGCGAAACGCCGCGAGCAGGTCTCCGAGGCGTTCCCCGGCGAGCGTCTCGTCATACCGGCGGGCGGGCTGAAGGTCCGCAGCAACGACACCGATTACATCTTCCGTCCGCACTCCGCCTTCGCGCACCTGACCGGGCTGGGCGCCGACCGTGAGCCCGACGCCGTGCTCGTGCTGGAACCACGCGAGGGCGGCGGCCACGACGCGGTGCTCTACTTCCGCCCGCTGGCCGGCCGGGACACCGAGGAGTTCTTCGCCGACGCACGCTACGGCGAATTCTGGGTCGGGCGCCGCCCGACGATCGAGGACGTCGAGGCCGAGCTCGGCGTCATCGCCCGCCACATCGACGAATTCGGCGACGCGGTGGCCAAGGACGCCGGCGAGGTCGGCGTGCGCGTCATTCGTGACGCGGACGCCGACGTCACCGCGACCGTCGACAAGGCACGCACCACCGAGGCCGAGACCGAGTCCGCCGCCGAGCAGCGCGTGGAGGCCGACTCCGAGCTGGCCCGGGTGCTGTCCACCCTGCGCGCCGTCAAGGACGAGTGGGAGATCGAGCAGATGCGTCTGGCGGTCGACGCCACCGCCGAGGGCTTCGAGGCGGTCATCGCCGAGCTCGCCGAGGCAGTTCGCCGCGGTCGCGGTGAGCGGTGGGTGGAGGGCGTCTTCGGCCTGCACGCGCGGCACCGTGGCAACGGTGTGGGCTACGAGTCCATTTGCGCCGCAGGCGATCACGCCAACACGCTGCACTGGATCAAGAACACCGGTGACGTGCACGAGGAGGACCTCGTGCTGCTGGACGCCGGCGTCGAGGTCGACTCCCTCTACACCGCGGACATCACCCGCACCCTGCCGGTCGACGGCACCTACAGCGACGCGCAGCGCAAGGTCTACGAGGCCGTGTATGCCGCCCAGCAGGCCGGCATCGCCGCGGTGCGGCCGGGTGTGAAGTTCTCCGACATCCACGCGGCGGCCATCCGGGTGATCGCCGAGCACCTGCACGAGTGGGGTCTGCTGCCCGACGGTGTCGACGTCGAGGGGACCCTCGACAAGGAGAACGGCCAGTTCCACCGTCGCTGGATGGTGCACGGCACCAGCCACCACCTCGGCCTGGACGTGCACGACTGCGCGCTGGCGCTGCGCGAGGACTACATGGACGCCGAGCTGCAGCCCGGCATGATCCTCACCGTCGAGCCGGGGCTCTACTTCAAGGCCGACGACGAGCTCGTCCCGCAGGAGCTGCGCGGTATCGGGGTGCGCATCGAGGACGACGTGCTGGTCACCGAGGACGGCCACGAGGTGCTGTCGGCCGACATCCCCAGCAGGCTCGAGGACGTCGAGGCGTGGATCGCGCGGGTGCGCAGCGGCTCTACCGTCTGAGCGACTCGCGGATCCGCGAACGGCGGGTGGCGGGGCGCCCCGGGGGTGCCGGCCCCACCCCGTTGGGGCCCCCCATGGGCCGGGCCCCTGGGCGGG